>JANQPU010000048.1 GCA_028285315.1 Acaryochloris sp. IP29b_bin.176 | reverse complement strand
AAAAATGCAGCTCATCAGGTCATACAACTGCTTTTCAAGCAATACCTGTCGCAATTGTGAATGAGTGATTAAACCCTTCTGAACAACAAGCTCACCCAGCTTCAGCTTGCTATTCTTCTGTTGTTTAAGAATTTTCTGTAATTGAGCTTTTGTGATGAAACCCTTCTGAACAAGTATTTTACCGATTCGGATATTATTCATTTTTATTTGTGGCAAGCAGACCACTAACAACCTTTATTAACTCAATAATATTAGTTATTTCTTAAAGTGGATCTGTCAAAAGATGGATTAACAATAGTTTTTAAGAAAGAAAAAAGAAGGAAGATTTCGGGCTGGCCTGCTTAAATTATTCCTGAGCACGGATTAAAAGTAAAAGTATTTTTGATAGACTCAATCTAATAGCAACAGATAGATGTAGATATATCAAAATCTGGCTTAAAACTTTCTTGTAAACGACTATTAATCTATCGAATGGTGTCTGCAATAAAGTGACTAATTTCCTCCAAAAGCTGGATATTGTTGGTAGATTATTTCCCTAATCTTGGAATCCCTATAAACATATCTGCATAACTGGAGCTTTTTAGGAGGGTCTGCAATATGCATTTTGAGAATTCGAGACCAGTATGGATCGGCTTAGTAGTGCAGAAAACTTTTGCTAGGCGTGCGAGGGAAAATCTGAATGGCTGAAATAGCGGCTGAAACCCATTGTCCTCGTTGGATTTCTTAGAAAAGTCTACAATCACAGCCTTACAAGGAATCCTCTATCTATAAGGATTCCAGAAGTTTTCTACACCACTAAGAGCGCGAACTCTGACATGATTGAACCACAATGAAGGAAAGCAATTCTCTAACAACCATCGTTAATGTTTCTATCGCTGGCCAGGATTGATGGAACTTTACCGATGGATGATAAGACACCTATTGATGTGGTCAGTCTCTCATCACCATCTCTTCTAACCAGCAAGAAGTCCACAGTAGCGTTTCTACTGCTATCCCTAAAGTATCCAAGACTATCAAGTCATGAAATCTGACATTTCTATTCACCGAGGTTCTTTAGTGCGCCATCTTATCTCCTCTGGAACATTAGGGTTAACTCTATGGATGGGGCTAGCATCACCAGCTATGGCCCAACTGCAACCTCCAGCAACTTCAGAAGTGCAGTATCGTGTGCTGACGGTTACAGGGCAGGGGGTTGAGAATATTCAAACCACTCAAGCGCAAGTACGTTTGGGGGTAGATGTTGAGGGTAAAACCGCTGAGGCGGTGCAGCAACAAGTCGCCAGACGCTCTACTGCTGTGGTGTCCCTATTAAAGGCTCGTAAGGTGGAGAAGCTGGAAACTACAGGCATCAATCTCAGCCCCAATTACAGCTACAATAATGGCCAGCGGCGACTGATTGGATATCGAGGTAGCAATATTGTCAGTTTCCGTATTGACATTGAAGCAGCAGGGCTACTGCTGGATGATGCGGTGAAAGCCGGCGCTTCACGAATTGACAGCGTATCGTTCGTGGCGACAGACGATGCGATCGCAGCCGCCCAAAAACAAGCTTTAACCAAAGCCACTCAAGATGCCCAAGATCAAGCCAAAGTTGTGTTATCTGCGCTCAATCTCTCTCCCCAAGATGTGATCAGTATTCAGATTAATGATACCAAGACTCCTACCCCTCCACCGATTCCTGCCCAGGCAACGGTTCTGAGGGCTGAGGCTGCTTCAACCCCAGTTGTTGGTGGCGAACAAGCAGTGCGAGCCTCTGTCACCCTACATATCAGATACTAAGCATCTTTTGGCCATCGGAATTTCTAAGTACTATCGATCGCTCTCGTCCTCGCTATTGGCTGTAAGCCTAAAATATCAAGTGAGCCTCTTCAAGCCGTGGGGGCGAACTTTGGGCAACGGTGCCACAATACGATCTAATGGACATTCAGATTTGATCAAACCATAACTTCCCATTAATCTTGTCTCAACGGTTTGATGATTTCCCCCTCATGCATTTGTCGTTTATGTAGCGTTGTCAATCTATGGCTGTACAGAAAATCTCAATTTGGCAAAAAACACCCCAACTGGTTTTGTCTGCCTTACTCATCGCAACAGTAGCAGTACCACTAGGGTGTCGCCCACGAGATGGGGTGGGTAATACCGATGTCAAAGTATTGAATTATTTTCGCGGCGCTACCTATAAAAGCCTAGATCCGCCCAAACAGTTTGACGTGGCCTCTGCTGAGATCGTTGAAAATGTGTATGACACCTTATTGGATTATCACTACCTAAAGCGTCCCTACGAGTTAGTTCCTAATTTATTGGAAGCGATGCCTGAGTTGGGAGAGGACAAATTGACCTATACCTTTCAGCTCCGTAAAGGCATCAAGTTTCATGATGATCCTTGCTTTCCTGGAGGTAAAGGGCGAGAGCTGACAGCAGATGATGTAATCTACACGATCAAGCGATTCTCGGATGCGAATGTCAATCCCCAAAGCTATCCAGCCCTTTTGCAAAATCGCATTAAGGGCCTCGATGCCTTCCGGGAAAAAACGAGAAACCAGAAAGATTTAGATTATGCCCAAGAGTCAGTAGAAGGGCTGGAAAAGATTGATTCACATACCTTCAAAATTGTGATGACTGAGCCCGATCCGCTGCTGCTAATGTCTTTTGCCAGCAGTCCACTCTCCATCATGCCTCAGGAAGCAGTCGATAAGTATGGCAAGGATTTAGATCATCGCGGTGTGGGAACAGGTCCTTATCGCCTGGCCCAAAATCCGCGCCGAGGTGAGATTGTCCTCAAGAAAAATCCCAATTATCACGGGACATATCCGACGGAAGGAGAGCCAGAAGATCAGGATAAGGGACTCTTGGATAGAGCAGGCGACCCATTACCCTTCATTGATGAAGTTCGCCTACCGCTGATCGAAGAAGCCCAGCCCCGGATGCTGAAGTTCCGCAATGGCGAGTTTGATTGGATTGGCATTGACCGCGATAACTTTCCGAATATGGCTTACAAAGATGACAAAGGGTTTCACTTAAAAGAAGAGTTTGCCCAGAAATTTGATATCTATGCCGTGGATGCCTTGTCCTCTTTTTACATCACCATCAATTTCAGAGATGAACTCCTAGGCCAAAATAAAGCCCTGCGTCAAGCCCTAGCCTACGCCGTCGATACACAAGCCTTTATCGATAAAATGAGTAATGGTCGAGGGCATGCACTGAATACGATTGTGCCGTTGCCGATTGCTGGTAGCGAGGAATCTGTGTCAGCCCAATGGTATCCCCATAACCTTCAGCAAGCCAAAGCAAAGTTGCAGGAGGCAGGGTATCCTGACGGCAAAGGGTTACCGCCTCTCGTGATGTTGTACGGTTCAGCAACACCGCAGATCCGCCAGTCCCACGAATTTCTGCGAGCCCAGTTAGCTAAGGTTGGGATTGAATTGAAAGCAGAATTTCTGACTTTTTCGGATTATCTGCGCCGCAAAGAGGCCGGGAGCTTCCAAATTGCCAGTAGTGGATGGGGGGCCGACTACCCTGATGCCGAGAACTTTTATCAACTGTTTTACAGCCCTAACAAAGCCCCTGGCCCCAATGCTGGGTCCTACAGCAATCCTGAGTACGATCGGCTCTATGAGCAAATGAGACGGATGCCACCGGGCCCAGAGCGCAATCAGATTATTGAAAAGATGGCAGCGCTGTTCAAGGAAGATGTACCCGCCTTTTTCCTAACCACCCCAATTACGGTTGGGATGCACCAGAAATGGCTGTTGAATATGAAACGCAATCTGATGCTGGGGTCGCACTTTCAGTTTTTGGATATTGACGCTGAAGCGAAGGCCAAAGGACTGGAATGATGGTTGGGTATATTATTCGCCGTTTGCTGTATATCATTCCCACGATTTTAGGGGTTGCCGTTTTAGTGTTTGTGTTGTTCACCGTGGCCGGAGAAGACCCTGTCAGAGTCGCTTTAGGACAACATGCAACGCCGCAAGCTATTGCCGATCTTGAAGCTCTCTGGGGATTGGATCAACCCCTCTGGAAACAATTTTTGGACTTTTTAGGGCAAATCGTTACCTTTGACTATGGAGAATCCTACTTCACGGGCGAAGTTCTGAGCGAAGCTTTTGCGAGTGGAGCATTAGTTTCGCTGAGCTTGACGCTGCCGCCCTTTATGTTGGGGTTGGTTCTGAATATTGCGATCGCAATGATGATTGCCTACTACCGAGAAACCTGGATTGACCGCTTTTCGACCGCCACCGCCGTGATTTCCATGAGCTTTTCCTACCTGGTTTACATCATTGCCATGCAGTATTTCCTGGCCTATGAATTGGAGTGGTTCCCCATCAATGGTTATGCGCCGGGTTGGGATTCGATTCCTTATCTGGTCTTACCGTGGTTGATTATTATCCTGGTCTCGATTGGTCCAGATGTGCGCATCTACCGCACCATTTTCTTGAATGAAATGCAGGCCAACTATGTCCGAACCGCTCGGGCCAAAGGGGTAAGTGAACGCAGCGTTCTCTTCGTCCACATTCTCAAAAACGCCATGATCCCCATCCTCACCTTTACCATTGTGGCGGTTCCCTTCTTAATCTTGGGATCATTCTTGATGGAGCGATTTTTCAGTATTCCGGGTTTAGGGGATTTGATGATCACGGCTATTAATAATGGTGACTTCCCTGTGCTGAAAGGAATGACAATGTATATCACCATTACTTATGCGCTGTTTAATCTCCTGACGGATTTGCTCATTGCTGCAGTTGATCCGCGCGTCAAATTAAATTAAGGAACTCATGCCTCGCGTGTATATCAATCACTTATATTGGGAAGCTGCCCAAAAGCTCAGTCGTCGCCGATTAGTCGTAATCTGTTTTGGGGTTATCGCGGTCTATGTCTTGGTAGCATTACTGGGTGTCTTCAATCTATTGCCTGACTATCAAACTCGGGTGGCAACGGGATATGAGGCCCCTTCTTTCGAACTAGCAAAGTTGCTCGGCACCGATATCTTTGGCCGATCAGTTCTGTATAAAATCTTGGCGGGGACCAAAACCGCAATGCTGATTGGCGTTCTGGTGACGAGCATCTCCGTGCCCATTGGTGTGATTTTAGGGGCTTTGGCAGGATATTATGGGGGGTTCGTGGATGTAGGCATCGTCTGGCTCTATACCGTCATTAGTTCCGTGCCCTATATCCTGATGGTGATTGCCATTTCTTACGTGATTGGTAAAGGACTAATAGCCATCTGTTTAGCAATGGGCCTGCTCGGTTGGGTGGGGCTCTGTCGTCTCATCCGGAGTGAGGTTCTCAAAACCCGCAATCTCGAATATGTAGCCGCCGCACGGGTGATTGGTGCCAATGATTTCCAAATTATTTTTAGCCATATCTTGCCCAATGTTGTGCACCTCGCGATTATCAGTGCCTCACTACAAATTCTTGGGGCCATCAAGTCGGAGGTGATTCTGACGTTCTTGGGCGTCGGCATCCAAGATGGAGCCAGTTGGGGCTCCATGATTTCTGATGCAACAGGGGAATTAGTCCAAGGGATTTGGTGGCCCCTAGCAGGTGTTGTGTTTGCGATGTTCTTGATTATTTATGCCCTGAACGTGGTCAGCGATGCTCTGCGAGATGCATTAGATCCAAAATTGCGAGGAACTACAGAGGTGGCGGATGGGGAGTCCCAGGTTGGGGTCAAAGAGGCTGTGGTTCAAAAGGCTTAGGATGATCCTGAGATCCACCATTTTAGGGTCCTTGATGCTACAACTGTGGTGCTTTAAGCGCGAGAGTCAATGAGGCTGTTGCGGCCAAAGCAGCAGCAGTGCGGACATGATTCCAGAATGTCCAGTTCATCAGGTAGTGGTTCCAAAGGCCAACTGCGTCAGAGTTACGTGGTTCAACAATAGCCAGTGCATCATTCATGGGCACGTTGAATCGAATGGTGACGAGCAGTGTACCGATCAGGTACAGAAGACTACCCATGAGAAGGTAGATAGACCCTGGCTGCTGCCATTGAACTAATGAGAAAGCTGCTAGGCAAAGGCAAGTCACTGCTGTACCAAGGAATGCAATCATAAACCAGGGGTTGATCACCATGATATTGATGGCTTGCATGACAGCAATACCTTCAGCGGGTGGGCGTTGCCCCAGGGCCAACATCACAAATGTTGAGAAGGCGAAAAACATTCCGGCGACGAGCCCACAACCTAAAATTGAGAATAATTGGATTGAGAAAAGAAGTTGATTAGACATGGGGGTTCTCCTGGTGAATAACATCTGATGGGTATCAACTGTGGTTAGTAAGACAAGCCTGGCGTTTTGAGTAAATAGGTATTGTCTTGCAATTGCTGCAGCATAAAGTCGGCCACATCGACTCTAGAAATGGTTAGGGTTAACCCTTGTTGATCGGCTGGAAAGCCATGCAGATAGACTCCTGTCTTCGGTTTGTCCGTAAATGCTGCAGGACGCACAATAGTCCAGTCCAAGTTGCTTTCTTTGACGTATGCTTCTTGCGTTACATGATCCGCATAGACAGGCCGCAATAGCAGCCCAAACATGATGTATTTCCAAAAAAAATCTAGATTGCCTCGACTATCGCCAACCCCAAGCGTTGTCTGACAAATAAGGCGCGATTTAGAGGCATTCTCCATCGCCTGGACGATATTTCGGGTGCCTTCAGACCGAATAATTCCATTTCGACCTGCTCCTAGAGAACAGAGCACGGCGTCTTGCCCTTGCATTGCCCTCTCAACGGTTGGGAAATCCATCACATCGCCTTGAAATAGTTTGAGATGGGGATTCTGAATATCGAGTTTCTGTGGATTGCGGGCAAAGGCTGTGACGATGTGCCCCTGAGCTAAGGCTTGTTCAACCACGTGGCGACCCACGCTTCCTGTTGCGCCAAAAACGAGTAATTGCATAATGTTGCTCTCCTAAGTAATGACAGTCTCAGCTTAGGAAAACCCTTTAGATGCCACTATCACCCTCTTGCGACACTGTCATGATCTTGCGGCCAATTTCTAAACGACACGCCATCTGTGATGTACTGACTATTGCATTGCAATGATAGGAATGCTCATCAGAATGGCTGGCGCAAACATGCAACCGTTTTACACCTGATCTGTATATGGGATGCGCGCAAGAAGCTGGACTGAGTTGAGTCAGGCTAGCATCGAATCAGTATCTGAACTGGCTCTCAACCCAAAGATGTCGTTACCAAGACCTGATATCAAGCAAATTCTTCCAACTTATAGGCTGCCAAGTTTACATCCTGATCTTCAGCCGTATCAATTTAAAGACGAGCTACACCATCCTTTAGTGAGCTATGAAGGTGGTGTCTATCCAAGGTTCTATGCACGGATAAATAAGGTTTACCAAGATCAAAAGGCAAAGCGCAAAAGAAATGTTGAACTAAATTTATGGCAATCCTTTTATCCTGATTTAGATCTTTTTGAGCGCCTCCATAACTTTTACGTTGAAGAATTAGACAAACCTGATTTCCCACAACGAGATCCTAAATACTTCAAAATTCTGGGCCAAATTTGGACAAACCCAGAGTCCTTGGGGCAATCATCATCATTTCTTGAACTAATGCTAGGTACTATGGCTGGTTTACCACTTAGCAAGCATGTTCACCATATGATGACGTCTGTTGAACAGAAAAAACTGACGGCATTACCAAAGGAATTAACTGTTTTCCGTGGCCATGATCATCCCTTACTACACGGCATCTCATGGACCCTCAATCTTGATATTGCTCTACAGTTTGCTATGGGCAGTCCTCACCAATCATCTGTTTCCATTGGCACAGTCCTAAAATCAGATGTGATAGCGCTGATTGATCGGTGGGATGAGGATGAGCTGATTGTATTAACTAGGGATGCCTATGATATTGAAACGCATCCTATTGACGATCGGTGGTGCCCAATAGAGCGTACAGCACCCTGGCAAAAATCTTGATGAGGGTCCGTAGGAATCTAAATTCTGTAAGCAGTTTCACTTCCTTAGATAGGGTGGAATTGTATAGTTGCAACTAACAGCATGGGTTGAACCTTGTGAAAGCAACCGCATCGCAACAGACTGCTGCCACGGCCTACCTCAATTTGCCAAGCTCAGAGCAAAAGGGGAAGGATATTCATGTCCACCAATTTCAGAATCCACCGGGAGAAGGACAGTGCCATTTTGAAGCAGAACACACCCTGTTTATGTCATTGGCACCCCGTCCGCTTCACTATGTCCAGAGCCAAGACGGCAACAAATTTACAGGACTGATTCAGAAAGGGGATTTCTCCCTGGCACCAGCGGGCTCTCCATTTTTTGCACGGTGGGAAGGGCATGAACATTGTCTAGAGGTGAAACTAACCGATCAGTTCGTCCGTCAAGTGGCCCAGGAAACTCTGGAACAAGATTTCGATCGCATTTCGCTTGTCCCTGGATTTCGAATCCGCGATCCTCAAATAGAAGCAATTACTATGATGCTGCTGACTGAACATCAGCAGAATGCAGCGGGTAGCAGACTCTATATTGACTCGCTGACGAACGTTTTAGTGGTGCATTTACTGAGGCAGCACGCGACTATCCAGCCCCATTTACCCATTTACGAGGGTGGCATTCCCCAGCGCCAGCTCTTACAGGTTTTGGATTATATTGATGCCCATTTGGGACAAGATCTCAAACTGGCTGATTTAGCCCAATTGCTGGACATGAGCCAATTTCACTTCAGCCGCCTGTTTAAACAGTCCATGGGGCAATCTCCTTTTCAGTATTTGCGCCAGCAGCGGATAGAGCGGGCTAAGCAGCTTTTGAAACAAACAAATGACCCTATTGTGAATATTGCCTTAGAATGCGGTTTTAGCAGCCACAGCCATTTGAGCAAGCAGTTTCGACAATTGATAGGGATGACACCGAAAGCCTTCAGAGCTGACGCATGAGATTTTCTCTCTGGCTCGTCTGCTGATTGATTGACTGAGAACTGGCAGTTCAACAACTAGCAATATTAACCGCTGTGAGGCTGAGTTTGATCGACATTCGCAGCAGTCTACAAAAACGAAAAAAGCAGCACAGTTGACGCTGAGCTGCTGTTGGTTATGTTAGGAGGTATGTTGAAAGTGGCTGACTGCAAATAAAAGCAATGACTACTGAGGTTTATTGCGGCGCTTTTCCCCTTGGGCAAGATAGGTAATTAAACCAAAAGCGATCAAAAATTCACAGACCATGATGGTCCAAAACATTGTATTGGTTGGGTCTTGAAGCATAATGAGGCCCTATGCGGTTGTGACTGTTCAAAAGAATTAATTGCTTAATTCTATTGTTTCCAAAATGCTATCAAAATCGCCTGGGTAGATGCACTGAAAATAGCTGGGGATCAGTATCTTTTTATTAAAAAACGAGATGAATCGCGTTATGAATTATTGCGTTCAGTAAAAAAGTGTTGATGCGATTGCAGCTTTGCTACAGACCTAGTACCAACATGAGAGGCCAGAGGATCAGCCCTAACCAAGCGAGCAGGGAGGTTACAGCGGTTAAAGTAACCGCTAGCAAAGCTCTTCCCCAGTGAAGTTGATGGACTTGGCTTAAGGATCGAGTGAGAGACATAAGCGTCCCAATCAGGACGACTAGCCCCAATAACAGACCTAAAAATTGACCCAAAATCCCCGGCCACTGCGAAGCTGCGATCGCAGGGCCAGAGATCATCAAAGGCCAAACTCCCAGAATTACTGCCCGCAGACTATCCTGAGCAGTTCCTTGCCCCCCTAGTAGCTGAGCAGAAAAATTGAGGGCAGCGGCTAACCATAGCCAACCCAACAAGCCAGCGATCCAGAAAAGCAGAAAGAAAATAATCACACCGGCAATGCCTGCCCCTACTTTGCCTGCCGCATTTAAGGCCAAAATGCTGAGGAGAACAAAGCCAATCAGAACGGCAACGGGCTGAGGATTCCGGGACGGTTGAGAACCAAAGAAGGTTGCAAATAGGGTATCTAGCATCGCTTACTCCATGATCGTTAGCGGAATCTTATGCCAACGAGGCCATTGGGATTCTGAGGAGAGCCATTCTGGCGGCACCTGGGGAAGCTGTTGGTTAGACGTCGATAAAAATGGCCCCACATCACCAAATAAACTACTTTTGCCAAAATTCCTGACTTTGGGTTCACCTGAGATATTGGCCAGTTCCGCCGTCTTTTCCAACGCATCATAGTAATTGCCTAGGGAATCCACCAGATTTTTCTCTTTAGCCTGAGTTCCTGTGTAGATACGGCCATCCGCTAAGGGCTTGAGTTTCTCCAAGGACATCTCTCGCCCAGCAACGATGGCATCTAGAAACTGTTGATAAGACTCATCTACGACACCTTGCAAAATGGTTCGTTCTTCCGGTTTGGTCTCCCGAAACGGGGACAGAATATCCTTCAACGGCCCACTTTGGATGGTACTGGTTTGGACCCCAATCTTATCCAGAAGTGACGAGACATTTTGAGTCCGAACAATGACCCCAATGGAGCCCGTGACCGACGAAGGATTAGCCACAATATGATGGGCCGCACTGGCAATGTAGTATCCCCCTGATGCGGCCACATCTCCCAAACTGGCGATAATTTTGATATCCGTTTCTTTCCGGGTGCGCATCAGCTCTTCATACACAGCTTGGGACGCCGCCGCAGTGCCGCCCGGACTATTAATCTGCAGCAAAATGGCTTTAATCGCCTTATCCTCTCTAGCTTTTTGAATACTATTGATGAGTTTATTGGCGTTGGCACCTTCACCGGAGCTGAAAGGACCGCTAGAGGCTTCATCGCTGATCACACCGTAAATGTTGATTTGGGCAACATTGGCAGAGCCTTGTATGTTACTTTTGCCCATCGATCCACCGAGCCAGTTGCCTACGGCAGCGATTAAACACAAAGTCACTAACGCTAAGGCTAGGACGCGATTCAGACGCATAGAAGACTATTCTCCCGTTAACTGAACATTAGCTAGAAAAGAGACTGCTCGATCGTCAGCCCCATGAACTCCTAAAGAGGGATTGGTTCGACTACCCCAACAAGCAACTCTGGTAGTATTGACCTGATTGCTGAAAGCTGCCATTCAGCCAACTGGTGGCAAGCATTGAGCAACAAAGAGGACGCTTGAAGACCCCATTAGTGTCCCACCTATTGTAGAAGGTTCTTGGCCCAGGGCGTTTACAGGACTTTGCGCTTCAAGTACGACTGCAATACCTCCGGCACTTGAACAGAACCATCAGGCTGCTGATAATTTTCTAACACCGCAGCCATGGTGCGACCGACAGCTAACCCTGACCCATTCAAGGTATGGACGAACTGAGTGCCTTTTTGCCCAGATTCCTTAAAGCGGATATTTCCCCGTCTGGCTTGGAAATCGAGGAAGTTGGAGCAGCTCGAAATCTCTCGGTAACAGCCTGCCGAGGGCAACCACACTTCTAGGTCGTAGCATTTGGCGGCTGAAAATCCCAAGTCTCCTGTACAAAGCTGTAAGACTCGATAGGGCAGTTTTAATGCTTCTAAAATTGTAGCCGCATTTTGCACTAGGGCTTCATGTTCGGTGGCAGAGGTACTGGGATGAACCAACTTCACCAGCTCAACCTTATTGAACTGATGGAGTCGAATGAGACCACGGGTATCGCGACCATAGCTACCTGCTTCCCGCCGAAAGCAAGGGGTATAGGCACAGTGAAAGATGGGCAGATCATCGGCGTTAATAATCTCATCCCGATATAGATTGGTGACGGGGACTTCAGCCGTAGGGCTCAGCCACAAATCGTCCTGATCGCATTTAAAGCTCTCTTCTGCAAACTTGGGAAGTTGTCCCGTTGCAGTTAAAGACTCACTGTTGACTAGCACGGGAGGCAAAACTTCGGTATAGCCTGCTTCTACTTGTTGATCGAGCATGAATTGAATAAGGGCTCTTTCTAAAGCGGCACCTGCCCCGACCAGCGTGGCGAAGCGGCTCTGGGCAATTTTGACAGAGCGCTCAAAGTTCAAAATACCGAGGGTTTCACCAATTTCCCAATGGGCCAATTTGGCGTTTTTAGGAATGTATTCTTCTCCCCATCGCCGCACTTCTACGTTGGCGGTTTCATCTTTGCCAATGGGCGTATCGTCACTGGGTAAATTGGGTATCGTCAGCAACAATTGTCCGATTTCGGCTTTCAGATCGCGCTCTTGCGGTTCTAGATCACTCAGGGTTGCCTTGACGGTGCTGCCTTCCTGTCGCAGGTCTTGGATTTCTGGATCCTTGGGATGAGCCCCCGATTTAATCCGTTCGCCGATGGTTTTGCCAATTTGGTTGCTGCGGGCTTGCAGTTGCGATCGCTCGGTCTCTAGTTCGCGCTGTTTTTGATCGAGGTCCAAAATCGCTTGCAAATCATAGTCACCTCTATGACTGAGGCGCTCCGCAAAGGCTTCAGGATGATCCCGTAGCTGCTTTAAATCAATCACGTCTCAACTTTTCCGCTGCGCGATACCGACAACTTAACAGGATATACCGGATACAGGTATAACGATCAGGATTAACCGTCAGTCCTCGTACTGATGCATAAACAATGGGAAGACTTTTAAGAGTGGGACGCCAAAATGCCGGATAATTGCGATTGTCTTCAATATTCTGCAATGCGCTATGGCTGCTAAGACAAAAAAACGATCCTCAGAAATGGTCACCCAGCAGACTGCGATTCTGCGGCAGCATGCCGAGCAACAGTTTGCAGCAGAACTCGAAGAACTTCGCAAAGCTGATACTCGCCAACGTCCCGCCAATTGGCAGCTTTCTCCCTGGGCCGTCTCAACATATTTGTTGGGAGGGACCTTAGAGAATGGGTTTGAAGTTTCGGCTAAATATATTGGCAATCGGCGCTTGATGGAAATTGCCATTGCCACCCTGACAACTGATCGGGCTCTCTTGCTGTATGGGGTTCCCGGTACTGCCAAGTCTTGGGTGTCGGAGCATTTAGCCGCTGCGATCGCAGGGGATTCTACCTTACTCATCCAAGGCACAGCAGGGACCAGTGAAGATGCGATTCGATATGGCTGGAACTATGCACAGTTGTTGGCAGAAGGTCCCTCCTTAGATGCGATCGTGCCGAGTCCCCTCATGCAGTCTATGCGCCAGGGCAAAATTACCCGGATTGAAGAACTAACGCGCATTCCCGCCGATGTCCAAGACACGCTGATTACCGTTCTATCGGAGAAAACGTTACCGATTCCTGAACTCGGAGAAGAAATTCAGGCTACACAAGGATTTAATGTGATTGCCACCGCTAATAATCGGGATAAAGGGGTAAATGATCTGTCCAGCGCCCTCAAGCGTCGTTTCAATACAGTTATTCTCCCCTTACCCGCCGATGCTGACTCCGAAGTCAAAATTGTCCAAGAACGGGTCCAAAACCTCAAGACAGTCCTTGATCTCCCTGCCGAAGTGCCTGCTCTGGCTGAGATCCGCCGAGTTGTCACCATTTTTCGGGAATTACGCAATGGCAGGACGGAAGACGGCAAAATCAAACTGAAATCTCCCAGCGGCACTCTGAGCACCGCAGAGGCCATTTCTGTTGTCAACAGCGGCCTATCCCTTGCCGCTCATTTTGGCGATGGCTTACTGCAGGCGCATGATTTGGTCTCTGGCTTAGTGGGGGCCGTTGTCAAAGATCCGATTCAGGATCAAGTGGTCTGGAAAGAATATTTAGAAACCGTGGTTAAAGAGCGTGACAACTGGACTGATCTATATCGAGCTAGCCGCGAAATTCTCTAACCCACTATTTCATTGCAGGTTGACACCGAGGACAAAAGTGAGTAGAGCGACCCACGAGCTTAATCCGCTCAATGTGCTGACCACAGATTCGACAGGGCTGGCCTTGGCGTCCATAGACCCATGACATACCACCATAATTTCCATTCACCCCTTTAATATCCCTAAAGTCACTGAAGGTCGTGCCGCCTGCCCCAATACTGGTAGACAAGACCTCGACAATGGCAGCTCGTAACCGTTGCACCTGTTCAGCCTGCAGTTGGTGGCACAAAGTCATTGGACAAATTCCACTCATAAACAAGGCTTCATCCGCATAGATATTGCCTACTCCCGCCACTAGCGCCTGATCTAGCAGCGCACTTTTAATGGAACGCTTGCGGCCTCGCAGAGATTCACCGAAGTACTCCTCAGAGAACTCTTCTGAAAAGGGTTCCGGCCCCAACTTTTGCAGACCACTGATAATTTGCTCAGGATCCTCACCTACAGCAACCCACCACATTTGTCCAAAGGTACGCTGATCGACAAACCGGAGTTCGCGATTATCCTCAAAAAAAAGGCGGACACGGGTATGCTTATGGACCGGAATATCTTGCGTTAGCCAGAGGAGTTGACCAGTCATGCGTAGATGTACTCCTAGCCAACTCGGTCGGTCATGAGTAGCTAAAGACAGCTTACTTAGTAAATATTTTCCACGGCGTATCCACAATAAAAAGGTTGCATTCTGCAACCCTTGGATAAAGACTTGAGGCGATTGAGGATGGGCAATAGTCCGAGGATAAAGCACATCCCCACCTATAATTTGCATCCCAACAGTCACCTTTTCTAAGCCAATCCGAACCGTTTCTACTTCAGGCAGCTCAGGCATTCAAGCGAACTGTTGGGATGAATGATAGACAAGGGAGCAAGCTAACTGTCACCTTCTGTCTTGGGAGCCTCTTCCTTGGGAGTTTCTGCCTTGGGAGCTGCAGCTGCTGGCTTAGCGGCGGGTGCTTTCTTACCCCCTTTAGGTGCTTCCACTTCTTCCAGTTCGTGAAGCCCGAAGTTATTGGTGTTAATACCAGCAGCGGTGCCACTGATCCCGTTGTAGTTACAGGTATCAAAACGAACAATTACAGGATATTTAATACCGCTTTGATCCACTGAGGCAACGGTGCCGATTTCACGAAACCAGTAAGACTCCGGGCGGAGAATTCTAACCTTAGAACCGCGTTGAACCATGAATCTTTTACCTTATTGAAATTGCAAACGAAGCATTGATCTCAGACTACTATGCTCTTGGTGCACTCCTAGCCTAAAATCTATAAAATTTTATAACTATCGTGAAAATGGATGACTGGATCACCCCTTCGTCTCTTTTTTGGGATCCCAGCTATCGATAAACAGGCAGCATAAAGTGGAAGCAACTGCCCTGATTGGGAGCAGAATCGACCCAAATTTCACCGTAGTGATTTCCCACAATCCGCTTGCAGAGAGCTAGACCCATCCCATAACCTGCTTGGTCTTGATCTCGGTCCAGTCGGTATTGATGATCAAAAATATACTTTTGCTGTTCGAGGGGAATCCCTAAGCCATTATCACAGATACTCACCTGTACCTTTTGCGTGGTGCGATGTAAGAGCGAAAGTTTAATGACCCCACCCTTCGGGGTATATTTCATCGCATTATCTAGCAAATTGAGAATGACCTGTTGCACTTGATCCACATCGGCATATACATAGGGGATATCAGGTGGAAGATCGCTGATTAACACTTGAGATTTGGCCTTGAGGGCATTTTGTATCCTTAAAGCAATTTCTTGACACAGTCCCCCTAAGTCCAGTTGCTTAGGATGAATTTTGAGGTCAGGCCCATTCCCTTGAGAGGCTTCTAGAAGATTGGTGATCATCTGCTCAATAATTTGGGTTTGGGCGTGCGCATGTTTTGTCAATCGTTGAATCAGAGCGGGGGATAGATCTTGGATGATCTCATTGCCTTCATCCCACTGCCCTGCTAGGGTTTCCAGTGCGATCGCAGCTGCCGTTAAGGGATTGCGGAGATCATGGGCCAGCATGGCAATCATGCGATCTTTGAACTTGAGCTGATCCTGTAACGCTTCATTGTCTTGGCGTAGGCGAAACATCTGATCCGAGAGCTGCATCAGTTGAGCCGCATCAGCAAAGGATGTTGTGTCTTCTTCTAA
The DNA here is from genome assembly GCA_028285315.1 of Acaryochloris sp. IP29b_bin.176. Classification (GTDB taxonomy): domain Bacteria; phylum Cyanobacteriota; class Cyanobacteriia; order Thermosynechococcales; family Thermosynechococcaceae; genus Acaryochloris. The sequence goes on along the minus strand of JANQPU010000048.1, from coordinate 9,255 downwards.
ACTGATGTGATTCTCAAGGCCATCCTTGCCAGATAAGTCATGCTGCCAATACGGCCAAGATTCTTCTAATTGAGCCACTAAGTTACTGCCTGCCAAAATATGCCGAGGCTCAGGCCGAATTTTCACCAAAGCAGGAGTCGCAACTAGTTTATAATGCTCCACCAGGTATGGCTGTTCTGCCACTTCAACTACGTGCAATTCAAAATCACAATTGGGTTTTAGCGTATCTAGATATTGCGATATTTGATGAATCTGCTCTTTAGCCGTTGTGCGCTTATCGACAAACAACAACAATTGCAGTGAAGCATCTGACTTGACTACAGATTTTAGATGTTCAGGAGGGGTCTCGGAAGATCGACTCATTCCGGCGATCAGATTCAGAACACAATATACATGGACGCTATCGGTACTCGATACCAATCAATGGTTTACGATTACTGATTTAACTTCATATTAGTTGACAATGCTCCTTTACAGGAGCAAGCAGAGCCTTTATGAGGATGCTTACACCCATCATTACAGCCTTAGAGTACCCTCAAGAGACCATCCTAGCCCTGAGTACAGGGATTTGTTGCGTTGGGATGATGCTGTTGATAAGTCTGGAGCCATTGACATCCTCGTTGCAGGAGTTGAGACAGGGTTCCTGTTTGCCATATCCGCATTACATCATCTTTGCCCACGGTAATCAAAGACTCTCCATCAGCGGCAAACTTCAAACTATAGACAGCCCCTTGATGCCCCATCAATTCTGCTAGTTGCTGCCCCGTTGATGTCCAGATTTTAACAATGCCATCTTGTCCTGCGGTCGCTAGACGTTGCCCATCTGAACTGAGTACAAGGCGAAGAATATCATTGGGATGACTCTGGAATTGCTGTTGCAACTGACCCTTGATCGACCAAAATTTGACTGAACCATCTTTCCCAGCGGTCACGAGTTGCTTGCCATCTGGACTGAAGCGCACATCACTGAGCCAACCTTGCTGGGCATCAAATTGTCCCAATGGTTGACCAGAGGGCGTCCAGATTTTGATCTGTCCGTCCTTCCCAGCGGTCACGAGTTGCTTGCCATCTGGGCTAAAACGGACAGCCCATAGGGGCTGAGTAGAAGCCTCAAACTGACGATGGTCTTTGAACTTAAAATCCCACAGATGGACGGTGCCATTATTAGCGGCAGCCGCTAGCATTTCACCGTTCGGGGCATAACTGAGTGAATATACCCCGTTTTTGTCAACCAGATGGTCTTCCAATTGCCGACCTTGTAAATCCCACATGCGAACATGACCATCTTCCCCCGCTGTTGCTAATTGCCTTTGATCTGGGCTGAAAATCACGTCATTGCCCTTATCATGAGCTTGCTTTTCCCAAAGAAGCTCCCCATTTTTTTGCCAAAGTCGCAACATTCCATCTTTTCCAGTTGTGGCAACCGTCTCTTGTTGGGGATGGAGTGCTACACTCCAAATACTGTTATGTTGACCTGCCCATTGCCGTTGACCAGATAGATTCCAAAGGTGAAGGCTACCATCCCTCCCCGTAGTCAGCAAGCGTGTCCCATCAGGACTGAAGCTAGCGCTACTCACTAAACCAGAATGACCTCTCAGTCCCGCGAGCTGCCTGCCTGCGAAGTCCCAAAGTCGAATGGTACTGTCTTCTCCCAGGGTAACGAACTGCTTGCCCGTGGGATGAGTCTCAATCAGATAGATCGGGGTTTGACTGCCACGCCACACATTAAAGGGGTGATTGCTGGCAGTATTCCACAGGCGGATCAGACCATCAGCCCCGACCATCGCAAAGCGCTGATTCTGGCTGTTGGCCGAGGATGAATCACGGGGCGGTAGAAAACTCACACTGTTGAGTTTGAGGTTGGTGTTCGTCTGATTTTGCCATTCCTTCAGTTTTTGCCCTGATAGGGTCCACAACTGCATAGTGCCATCTGTTCCTATCGTGACGAGAGCCTGTCCGTCTGGGCTGAAACTGAGACTGCTAACTTGCTTGTTATTGGCGGTAAACTGGGCCAGTTGCTGACCCCCTAAATCCCAGATATAGACTTGACCCTCCCTAGTGGCGGTGGCAAATTGGTCACGACGAGGATTAAACCGAATACTTCTGAGGTTACCGATGGTTTGCGCGATGGTTGATTGGCGTTCACCCTCAGCATTCCAAAACTGAAGCTGACCGTCTAAGGTAATCGCTAAGATCTGACCATTTTTGAGCAAGGCAGCATATCTTAAGCCTTTGGGATCCACTTGAAACTCCTGGATCTGTTCACCCTGCTTTGACCAAATCCGCACATAGCCATCTTTCCCTGCCGTAATCAATCGTTGGCCGTCGGGGCTAAACAAACCACTCATAATCCGGCCTTTATGGCCCTGCCAGGTGTTGGTTTCATAAATATTGTCCAGAATCGTTTGCAGGACAAAAATGGGTTTCACGGTGGGATAGTCTTGCAGACGCCGCTTAGCAGGGACGAAGGTTTGTAGCTTCTGGCCTAGTTCAATTGCTGATCGTAGGGCTTGAAGTTGATTGGTAGGAAACTGTCGCAGGGTGATCACCCCTTCTTGTTCAAGGGCCAGACTCTGTTGAGATTCTTGCAGGTCTTGGCCTGTGCGAATCCCCACGGCAATCGCCAAAACGGAAATACCGGAGACTAAGGCTAAGGCTGCGATCGCAACTCTGACGATTCGACGAGCTTTATGATGGGCTTCCGTCAGGATTTGGTTGGCCTCTTCAATCGCCTTCTTGGACTGGCGTTCGGTGGCGAGGCTAACTTCGACTTCTTGCTTATCGGCATGCTGACTCGCACTCAAAAACTGATAGTCCTGATCGCTTAAGCTTTTGGTATTCGACCAAGCCAAAGCCTCCCGTAAGGCTTGACCCCGAAGTAATCGAGACGTATCTTGCCCTTCAGACCGCAACCAGGATTGCATGACGTCGGCATAGGGTCGCAATTTCGCCAACTGCTGTTCCACCCAGGCCAGATCAAAGATTTTGGCATAAATGCGATTGTGAATATGGAGCTGCCCCTGCTCCTGAATCACTAATCCTGACAGGAGGAGTTCCATCTGTTCAGCACTGTTGTCCGTGGGGATGCCAGCTTGCCAATCGGGCTGGTCTAACAGTTTTTGATAGCTCCCTAGCAGCCGCCCCGTCCGCTTTTCATTTTGTAGCAACCGATTGCGAATCGTCCGAAGGTGCTCTGGTTCATCTTGGGCTTCCCAACTATGGAGAATTTTCGACTGAACCAAATCAGTAACGGCTTGTGCTTCTTCGCCGGGAGAAATGATGGGACCCGTGGCTAAGAACTTACACAGCTTTTGGGTCAAAAAGGGTTGACCATTCGTCCAATCTAAAACGGCTTGCACCAAACGTTCTGGGTGATCGGAGATCTCACCCAACCCCAAGGTGAGGGGACGGATTTCTGAGGTTTGAAAGCCGCGTAGCCGAATGGCCCGACCAATATTAAAGGGGGTGCGTTGCTGGTCTTGAATCAGTTGCGAGGGCGTGGCGACTCCGAACAAAGCAAAGGTGAGTCGCTTAAAATCATCGCGATCCACCCGGCTGTTGTAATGAGCCCGCAGCAAGGCAAAAAAATCATCGGCGGAGAAGCTGAGACTGAGCAGGCTATCGACTTCATCAATAAAAATCACCATGTTTTGCGGTACATGGGCAAACAGCACCTGCTCAATAAAGTCGGTGAGGCGCTGGGCGGGGGATAACAGGGTGCGATCGCGCCACCAAGACCGCAAATGAAATTTGTCGCCCAGTTTAAATTCACTGACCAATGCCCCAATGAGACTGGCATACCATTGCTCAGCGGTAATATTCTGGCTACCAATTTTGGTGACATCAATCGAGGCACAAGCAAACCCTTCCACAGTTAATCGCTTCATGGTGTGCACCCGCAAGCTAGACTTGCCCATCTGCCGAGCCGTCAGCACATAGCAAAACTCACCCGCTTTGAGGGCTTGATACAAGTCGCGATCGGCTTGGCGGACGACATAAGTACGGGCATCAACGGGTAAACTCCCCCCGACTTGGTAGGGATTAGTGGGGGACGTGTCCGGCGTCCAACTTGAGGCTGAGATATCCATAGGCAAACCATAACCAGCGATGGGCAGTCCCTAAGGGACAGGCTAATAGTCCCAAAATATCACCCTCATTCCTTGGCCCCTTTCTCTGCTGCCACCGTCGAAAAATATTGACGATACAGATCGCAGCGGGGTTGCGCACCATTCCCCACTAGTCGAATCAACCCCAAACTATGCAACTTAAACAACACAGACGGTTCAAGGGAGACAGCGTGATCAGAGGTGACGACGGCTATAAAGGCTTCAGCTAATTGCGAGTGCTGCTGCAAATTCCACCAATGGCCTCGCAGATGATCCCGGAACAGTCCTGCTTCTGTTGGCGCTGTTTCTAAGAGTTGCTCCACACTCATGTCTCCCTTGGCAACGTGGTACAAAGCCAGCCGGATCAGATAGGGATGTCCACCGATTAAGGTTTGAAGCTGGGTGAGTTGAGCTTCATCCCAATCCAATTTGTGCAGCTCAGCCAATTGACTAATCTGGGCCAAGGAAAATTCTGGTAAATCAATGGGTAAGCCAACATTAAAGGGCGACTGATTGGTATTGAGGGGAATATAGACCTCCGTCGCATGGACGACAATCAGCCGCAGCTTTTGCCAAAGCTCTTGGTTTTTGGCTTCCTCATGCCAGGCACGTAGCAGGCCGAAGAAGTCGCTGGCAATCTCAGGATATTCAAAGACTCGATCGACCTCATCGAGGGCTAAAGTTAAGGGACCATCCAACTCTGGAAGCACATACTCCTCAAAATAAGCCGTGCAATTGTACTTACTGCCAAAAATATCATCCCAAGTCTCGGCAATCCGGTTGGGTAAGCGCAATCGACGGCTGACACTGGCACAGAGCCACCGCAATAGCTTATCCAGATCGGTAAATACTTTGCCATCTGCCAGTTGCAAATTTAACGACACGGTATTCAACCCTTGGCTGGAGGCTTCATGGAGAATTCTCGCCATAAGAGAGGTTTTGCCCATTTGTCGAGGGGCTTTGATCCGAATTAACGACCCCGGTTGCACCACAGTTTCAGCACAACGCATCTCAATCGGGGGGCGCTCGATATAAAACGCTGATGCCACATTCACCTGTCCCTCGGGCAATTCTGGTTCGGCGACGGGTAACGGTGGAGCATCCGATCCCTGCTTGGCAGGCGGCACCGTTGGGAACGACCCGGAACTACCTTGTTCAGTTGTTTTCGCAATCGAAGCACTCGCATCCAAGCTGGCCAAAATGTCTTCGACTAGGTTGGGCGTATCGGCGGGGGAGCGCCAAATGCGTTGCTGCAGACGATGAAGATATCCTCGCAATTCGTAATTCAAGGAGCCATCCATGGGCAAATCAACCCGAATAGGCACAATCTGGGGTCGCTGTTCCGAACGGCTCTGATGGAGGGCTTTTACGGCTCGCACTTCCTGCAGCATCAGTTCGCTATGGGCTGAGGCCCGAGACAATAGCAAGATATAAAAGTCACAAGCTTTAAGGGCTTGATCGATATGTTGTGCCCAATTTTCTTTTAGCTCTAGACTCTGAGTAGACATAAACGGTTGATAACCTGCCCCTTTAATGGCCTCAAATAAATCCTTGGCTACTTGAAGCTCGGGTTCCCGATTCAAAGCACTAATAAAAATCTGGCTGGTCACTTCTGCAAAGGGTTGCGTCGCACTCTCGGGATCAGCGGAGAGGGAATCCGAGTCCAGGGAGTTCCTGGGGAAATCAGCCGGACGGGCAACTTGAGGGGTGGTTTGGTAGCTGCGTTCTCCGGTGGAATCAGGATCACCAACCCAAAGTTTTTGGACGGGCGATCGCAACATTTTGCCGACTTTTTTAAACCATCCTGACGACGGTTGGCTTTGCAGATCCTTTAGAACCGCTTCGGCGGTTTGATATCGATATTGAAAGTGGTAGCGGACCATTTGCTGCAGCACATCGGCCAGAGCTGGGTTAACGGATACTTCTTCTTGCCAGTCAATCTCGCCCTGGGCCGTTTGGGAAAATTGGGTGGGGTTTTTACCAATGAAGGCTTCGATCCCAATCATCCCCAATGCGTAGAGATCGCTGTTGGCGCGAGGGCGACCTTGGGCCTGTTCAGGGGCCATATAGCCGGGGGTGCCAATGGCAATCGTGCCCCCCACAGGTAAGGGTTGGTGGGGATTACTGCTCAGTTCTTGGCGAAGCTGCTTAACCGCGCCAAAATCGATGAGGATCAGCCGACCATCCTGTTGACGACGGATAATATTTTCTGGCTTGATATCGCGGTGAATGACATTGAATTGATTGATGAAAGCCAGAATTGACAAGATATCTTGTAGAAGTTGCGTCACCTGTGCTTCTGACCACCGACAGCCCTCAGGTAACTCCGTTCGTAATAAGTGGCCGGGGATATATTCCTGAACCAGATAGAACTCTTGCTTTTCTTCAAAGTAGGCTAATAAGCGCGGAATCTGATCATGGCTTCCCAGTTTTTCCAGCATGACAGCTTCTCGTTCAAATAGGGAACGAGCTTTTGGCAAAAACTCAGGATCGCGTTTTGCTGGCTTGAGATGCTTGACTACACATTGGGGACGCTCGGGACGGTGAATATCCACGGCCAGATAAGTCTGGCCAAAACTACCGCCGCCTAGGGTTTCCTGAACTTGATATCGTCCACCGAGGGTTCGACCGAGCATAATCTCTAATGCTTGTGTGAGGAGTTGACTATCTCTGAGCGGCTACTAACGCGATTGATCATGGGCCTAGACCTATTGTTACGCGTCGGGTGGGCACAGAAGAGGTTGGATTGTCGGCAAATACCATAACCCAACCGTATCCTAACTGCTTGTGGATACGGTTGTAGTGATTTTGGCATCGTTCCAGTTTGATACGACTCACAGTAGTGCTTAGGCAACCTCTGGTGCAGACTTTATCGACGTCGCATCATTGGTCTCACAGTTTTGATTTGGCGAAATTGCCGCTTTCTAGAAGGGGAACGTTGGAGAGTGGGACGAAGGCGTCGCCCGGTAGACTTAATTCGCCGCTGATTCTTTCTCAAACGCTTCCCTAGGGACTTCATTTGGCGACGATTAGACTTGATTTTTTTGCGCAGCAGCTTGCGAAGGGCGCTGGGCTTGACCCGCTTCGACTTCACCCGTCGAGCACCCGGCTTAAGACGAACTCGTTTCTTGTGGGAGGACTTACTTTTCTGGAGTCCTGTTTTGCGGATCAAGCCTTTGGGTGTTTTGGCAGGAGGCTTAACGGCTGGAGTCGGCACTAAGATCTTGGGGCCTGCTGGTATTTCTCCCGGAACCGTAGGTAAGCCTTCCTCAACAGGCTCGTCTAAGCCAGGATCTGGGAGTTCGCCAAAATCATCGTCCGGTGGAAATGCGCCATCATTTCCTGATGAACCAATACCAATCAGCGGTCCGTCAGAGCCGATATTAATATTGACATTAATGGAGGGACCGCTAGAGTCTTGCGTCTCCTCTTCAGCTAGCTCTGTTTCCGCTAAGGCTGTGTCATCTACGTCGGCAAATTCGTCTTCTGCAAGGGGTTCAACTGCGGAGCAGGGCTCAGTAACCTCTACATCTTCTTCTAACTGAGCCTCGTCACCAATTACTTCAACTCCAGTCTCCTCAGTGTCGCTAGCCGTCGGCAGACACTCTTCGGTGAGCGATTCTGCGGTTAATTCGGATGGCTCAGTCTCTAGAGCGATGGAAGCATCTTCGGTTGGAGTGGGATTGGCTTCAGAGGCGAGACTGGCGAGAGGATTCATCCCGACCACCAGGCAAGCCAACAGGAATACTTGCAGTTTTTTAGGGACACGATGGGTCGCAGCAGTTTGTTTCAGCATCATTAAAGTTCCTTGTAGTCGTCAGCGTTGAGCAGAATTAGCTTGTACTGTTCTCTTAGGGCCAACGCGGTTGGTTTATGCACGTTGCTACAAATTGAAATCCATGCAATCTCGAACTGCACTGCTGGCAATCTTTTCCACCTTTCTGCAATTTGAGACGGATCATGTCCACATCTGGGCCAGTGATCCTAAGCTGCGACGCAGTATGCAGATCCAGCTGGAGCAATCTCCGCAAGCGGATCTGTCGGCGAAGTTTTGGTCTTTGTATTGGCATAAGCGGTGGCGAGCAGGCGCTATGCAGACCATTGCAGCGGGCCACTTAGCGGCTTATTTACAGGAAGCCTGTTATTGGACGGCCCAGAAAACAGCAACGCGATTTAGCAGCAGTCGCTATGGGGTGAGCGACTATTTCCAAATTGCGATGGCGCAGGTGGGAAAGATTCTCAAGGGATTTAATTCTGATCAGGGCTTTAATCTGCAAAATTATGCCAGCGCTACCTTTGCCAGCCTGATGCGGGAGACCCTACGGCAGCGCCGCGAAATTGATATTTGCAGTGATTGGGCGTTGCTGCGCAAGCTCAGCCAGAAGCGGTTGGTCGAAGCTCTGAAAAATAATGGTGTGCCCCAAGAAACAATTGGCAGTTACGTTTTAGCCTGGACGAGCTTTAAGGCCATTTATGTTCCACAACAGATAACGGGCACTCAGAAACTGGAGAAACCTGCGGCTGAAGTTTGGCGTGCGATCGCAACTCAATACAACCAAGAACGCACCACTCAACTGCCTGCCAACACGTCTGCCATCACCGTTGCAGAACTCGAAACCACCTTAATGACCTGTGCCAAAGCCGCCAGAGCCTACCTTTATCCCGCACACATTTCCATCAATACGCCCCGGCCCGGACAAGATGCTGGAGAATTCCTCGATCAGTTACCCAATACCGAGCAAGCGTCTTTACTGGAGGAGATGATTGCCACAGAAGAGGTGCAAACCCGGCAAACTCAGCATCAGCAAATTGGAGAGGTGCTAGCCGCCGCCATTCAGGCCCTGGATCAGCCCTCTCAATCCCTCTTGCAGCTCTACTACTCCCAAGCCTATACCCAACAGCAAATTGCCGAGAAATTAGAGATGAAGCAGTACACCATCTCCCGACGATTAACCAAACTCCGCAAAACGTTGTTAACGTCATTAGCCACCTGGAGCCAAGAAACCCTGCATATTTCGCCCAACTCGGACGTACTCAAAGCCATGAGTTCTTCCCTGGAAGAATGGCTGACAGGACACTACGGTGAACCTGCCCCCACTGCCCCTGCATTAGAGTGATGATCATGACGTCTGATTTAGCCTTATTTGAT
>JANQPU010000038.1 GCA_028285315.1 Acaryochloris sp. IP29b_bin.176 | reverse complement strand
TTCTCTTACGACGTCCACTTCGGTGACTTGAGATTGAGGCATGGCTATCTCCTGAGTTAATGTCATTGTATCAATCAGAGAAGAGGGGCACCCCAGCCCAGAAGCCAGGGTGCAGAAGGGGAGGGGCGCTAATACTCGCTAGAATGCATAATCGTCAAAACCCTTGTTGTTTTGGTTAGGTCACCTGGATCTTCCGAACCATGCATCAAATCCGGGGTATAGTAATCAATTTTGAAGTTGTAGACCTCGCTTTTAAATTCGATGCACCCAAAATCATGCTCTCCATATGGGTCATTGCTTTCAGTGAAATCATCAAACGTGCGAACCAATCTGAAGAGTTCCTGCTGATCATTGGAGGAAAGAGCGTTGGCACCTGGGGTCGTGCAAATCCGACCAAGAGAATTATTACCTTGGCGGAATTCATCATTGAGTTGGGCAATAGGGGGGTATTCCAACAAATCTACGAGATTAGGACATATAGACCTCAAAAGCTCTCTAGCTATACACTCCAAGATCAGAGATCGAGCTTTTGAAATCACTTTTTTTGAATGAAATCATATTACAGATACTATTTTTCACCAAGAATACTATTCTATGATTTTTAGCTATAGCCTCAACATCTTTTTAGATGTTATTAACTATCGCTTATTAGAGATATACCCTAAGACTACTGCTATGCAATAAATATAGCTTCTACTCATCCGTTTTTCTGGCTTATGTTCCTAGGGTCATCTGAATAGGAAGATCATAATTTATCTTCCCTGGTATTCGAGCTAGATTCAACAGATATTGACCTAAGCGATTTATGTGCTTCCTGATATACGGACTCAATGCCTTTACTGCATCCGGTGTTATCTTGAAACCCTCTTGGTTCAGTTCATTCAGGATTCGGCTCATTTCTGAGACGTTGTAAAAAATTAGACAGTTCGCGACCAGATGGCTGTATCGAATTCGTTTCCGTTGCTCTTCGCGATTATTGGTGGCCAACACGCCATCCCCACCAAAGCAGATCCATTTGATAAAGGCATTGAAGGTTTCACTCTTGTTGGTGGCACCTTGGATTAACTGTCTCAAGTCCACATCATTAATGTATTCCATGAGGAATCCCGTTCTCAATACACAACCCAAGGCATGGAACGCTTGGAACAGCTTATTCTTGTGACTTTTAGTGCCAAGTTTTCTGAGGATGGTAGATGGACTTACCTTGCCGGCCTGGATGGATAGAACCACGCGCAGCATATCCGGCAGATACTGCTCAATCAGCGTCCAATCAATCACCTCAGTAAACAGACTATCGATATGTTGATAGCGAGTTGAGCGGCTGGGTCGATAGAAGACCAAATGCTTCCAGCGGCGAATGCGAGGCATCAGCTTTATCCCCAGAAGATAGGACAAACCAAATACGGTACAGCTTTGGGAATGGGTATCACCATGAATGGTATCCGGTCGAATTTGAGTGGGATTGTCATGGAGCCCATTGAGCATGTAGATGGCTTCATAGACCCCGCAAGGGATGAAATGACTGAATAGCGCAATGTAAGTGTCGCTGATGTGGTAGTACCCAATCCCCCCATAGCCGCCATAGCGAATGTGGTACTCCGCTAGGAGGTTCTGCTCGTAAATGTCCCACTTAGTGCCATCCACAGAGGCATTTTTGCCCGAACCCCATAGTTTAGTACTCTGTAAGTTAAGATTAGCGACACTACGAGGACTCATTCATGGGATTCATCTGTTGATAGTGGCGGGACAATTTCTGGCGAGCACTCTGG
>JANQPU010000037.1 GCA_028285315.1 Acaryochloris sp. IP29b_bin.176 | reverse complement strand
TTCTCTTACGACGTCCACTTCGGTGACTTGAGATTGAGGCATGGCTATCTCCTGAGTTAATGTCATTGTATCAATCAGAGAAGAGGGGCACCCCAGCCCGGAAGCCAGGGTGCAGGGGGAATGCGGGGCTAGTACTCGCTGGAGTGCATGAGGGTTAGAACTCTGGTTGTTTTGGTTAGGTCACCTGGATCTTCCGAGCCATGCATCAAATCCGGGGTATAGTAATCAATTTTGAAGTTGTAGACCTCGCTCTTAAATTTGATGCACCCAAAATCATGCTCTCCATATGGGTCATTGCTTTCAGTGAAATCATCAAACGTGCGAACCAACCTAAAGAGTTCCTGCTGATCATCGGAGGAAAGAGCGTTGACACCTGGGGTCGTGCAAATCCGACCAAGAGAATTATTACCTTGGCGGAATTCATCATTGAGTTGGGCAATAGGGGATACTTGGGTTGTTTCGATAGTTGTCATAATCATGTCCTCTGATTATTCCTGCAATGAGCAGGGGCAGAGGTGCCCCTGGCTTGACCTGGGGTTAGCTCCAGGTGTCCTCTGGGTGGATATCAGAGACGAAATCGCGGGAGTCTCCAGATTCCCAAGGTTGGTGCTGGTAGCCATCCTGGATCGGGGTATTGAGATGCTGATTGGGAGCAATCCAAGTTTGCTCGTATCGTTCGTAGTCCGTTCTGGGTTGCCAAGCTTCGGTTAGAGTATCAGTTAACATTGGCTCATACCTCTTAGTAGGTTTACTTGGAGAGCCGCTGGAGTTCTTGCAGGAAGCACAGCGGCTCTCTTCAATGAAAGTTTTTTGAATCGTCTCTAGTTTTTAGCCTTAGTGGGCATCGCCTTACGGTCGCGGCACCAGCTCCAGGTGGTTGCTAGCGGTTGGGGGAAGGTCGCTGTCACCCGGTCTTAAGTTGTAGTGGAAGCCTTTCTTGGGGCGCTTTCCTTTCCCTTTGGTATAACTTAAATATAACACGATACTAGTATCATGTCAACACAATATTATTATCGTGTTATTGTTGGATAGTACGATAGAGGGTATGAAAGTGATTACCAAATTGCCAGAACTAATGGAGCAGAAAGGGATTGATCAAAAAACTCTGTCTGCTAAAACAGGGCTAAGTCCGACCACTGTGGGGAAAATTTATCGAGGGCATTTTGACCGCATTGACAATCACACAGTCAGCTTGCTCTGCAAATACTTCGGACTAAAAACTATTGCTGACTTGATTGATATTGAGTGGGAGCCTGACGATATTGAAGGAGTTCAAATATGAACGGTAGCCAACCAGATAGGCTTGATCGAATTGAACAAATGCTTGAACGCTTGGTAAATATTCAAGGTAATCAGCAACGTTCTATTGAGAGTGTTATTAGGGTTCAGGAAAACCAACAGAATGCTTTTGAACGTCTTACTGAAGGCCAACTGGGTTTGCAAGCTCAAATGGGAGTGCTGTCAGAAGCAATGCTAGAAACTCGTGAAGAAACAAAACAACTTAAGCGAGCCGTTGACTATCTCCTTTCCAGGGATGGAGAAATAGGTCAAGGGGGTAACCCAAATTCTTAGAAAGTACTGAGAAAAGCAATCACAAGACACACCCCTAACAACAGCCCCAGCCCCAGCCCATCCCTTGGATTCATCTTAGGAGCCTCCGGGAGCTGCCTCTGGTGCTTCAGTAAGCCCGCAGCTCCCCCGGTGGTGGTTCGGGTAGGGGAGTTGTGAGAGAGTTTGGGCGTAGGGTACTGGCGTTGCGATCGCACTCTGGTATCAATTGAATTTCCGTAAACTTTCGGATACAGAATACACAAGAGCTTATTTACTATGGGGAAATAAATAGATAAATATATATAGCAATTAGTAATTATGTCACAGCTAGAAACAGAAAATCTTCCTATAGATGAAACTGATATCTTTCCAGAAATTGACGAGCTAGATGTTGTAAACCTTGATGATCTACTGAAAGATCTACAACAGGATTGAGGCTTAGAACTATTAATCGAAAAGATTAACCATACATGGATTCAATTAACCTAGCCGTCTGGAAAAACTTAGAGACTCGTCTGGACACTCCTTTCAGGAGAAATATGGTGGATCTCGTTTTGGAGATGGCTCGTGACCGTACCACCGATCCGCATAAGATTGCGATTTGGATGGTGACTACTTCTACCTGCATCTGCTACGCCATTTTCGGGACGAATAATCCCATGCCCTTGCTCACCCTCTACATCCGGGCACTAGAGGCTCAGTATCCTGACACCATGACGAAAATTCATGAAATATTGTCCAATGATGACCAGGTAAAATATGTTCCCTCGATCCTCAAGCGGGATGACTTCAAAAGTATCCTCTGGGCGGCTGGTTCGACCTTTGCCAACAGCG
>JANQPU010000027.1 GCA_028285315.1 Acaryochloris sp. IP29b_bin.176 | reverse complement strand
GTAAGAGCGCACCAGCAACGTCGAGAGGCGTTGGCTCGGTAAACCCCGGTGGAGAGCAAGGCAGAGGGCAACGGTTGGTCTTTTCCCCGCTCTCGTTTGTAGCGCCGCTAGAGGCGTCTGGTAACAGGCGTCCCAGATAGATAACTACCCTCTTTCTACAAATCATGAGCAATCCGTTGCTTATGTTGAGAAAGAGAACAGAACCCGGCTTACTGCCTGCTCTTCCCTCTGTTTCTAAGTTTATACGCTAGTTATTTCGAGATTGGTTTCCTCTTCCCCAATGCCGAGTTGCCCCCCTCAACGACAGCGACAGTTAAAAAAATTGATCCTGCGTTTGGGGTTATCTGCCAATGCTCCGATTCGCTGGGATCTATTGGATCTTGCCCTTACCCACCCTTCTACCTCCGGTAGCGACAATTATGAACAGCTAGAGTTTGTTGGCGACTCCGTTGTGCGTCTCTTAGCAGCAGTGTTGCTACAGGAAGGGGATGCGCAAGGATCTGTGGGAGAATGGTCAGCCATTCGCTCCGTACTGGTGAGCGACCTCAACTTAGCTGCCCTAGCCTCTAGCTACGGTCTCGAAAGGTTTCTGCTGTTAGGTCCTAGTACAAGAAACGATCACCGAGGCCAAGAATCTTGGTTAGCCGATGCTTTTGAAGCCTTATTGGGTGCCCTTTATCTGAGTACAAGCGACCTATCCCTTATTCGGCCCTGGCTTCAGCCTCATCTACTCCAGAAAGCAGAGCAGGTCAGAACCGACCCCACCTATCAAAACTATAAAGCGGCACTTCAGCAATGGACCCAAGCGACCTACCAAAAACTGCCAGAATACCGAGTCCAAGAGAACCAGACCGCATCACAGCAACCAGAATACTCCATTGATGAACGATTTACTGCTGAAGTCTGGCTGCAAGATCAACTCTTGGGTGTTGGGAAAGGACATTCGATCAAAGCAGCCGAGAAAGCTGCAGCCCAAGAGGCTTTCTTAAGGCTACAGTCCCCTTTAGCAGATGCGTAGTGTGCGTAGTTATCATTACTCGTAGTTAACAAGTAGATTCGCCTCTTGTCCATCATTCGATAGGATAATGGGTGTATGTCTACGGCTCAAAGGTTCATAGAAAAGGATAAAAATGATGGATCTGGTCCTGCTCCAGAATAAGCTTGATAATCTTTCCTTCGCAGTCTTATTTGTAACCATGCTGATTTATTGGGGAGGGCTTGCCTTTCCCAAAATCCCGTTCTTCCCCACATTAGGAACGGCTGGGATGGCAATCGCGAATCTATGCATGGCTTGCTTGTTAGGCGCTCGTTGGCTGGAAGGGGGCTATTTCCCCATCAGCAATCTGTATGAATCTTTATTCTTCTTAGCCTGGGGCGTAACGACCATCCACTTGCTAGCAGAATGGTTGAGTCGCAGTCGATTGGTGGGGGCCGCTACAGCACCCGTAGCCATGGGGATTGCGGCCTTTGCAACCCTGTCATTACCTGATGAGATGCAGGTGTCAGCCCCTTTGGTTCCTGCACTTAAGTCGAACTGGCTGATGATGCATGTCAGCGTGATGATGCTCAGTTACTCCGCGTTAATGGTGGGGTCATTGTTAGCGATTGCCTTTTTAATAGTGACCTTGGGTCAACCAGTAGAACTCAAAGGCAGCTCCATTGGCACGGGCAGCTTTCGCAAGCGAGAAACGCAGCCCCAAACCTCAGAAACAGCAAAACCTAGCAGCCTCAACGAAGGATTATCGATGAGCTCGGCTCAAGCAACTGCTGTGCTGACCCCTGTTTCCACCCCTAAGGCCCCCTCCCTCTCTCTCAACCGCTTGAGCTTAGCAGAATCCCTAGATAACCTGAGCTACCGCATGATTGGTTTGGGATTTCCCTTGTTAACGGTCGGCATTATTGCTGGAGCAGTATGGGCCAATGAAGCCTGGGGGGCTCCTTGGAGTTGGGACCCTAAAGAGACTTGGGCGTTAATCACTTGGCTCGTGTTTGCGGCCTATCTTCATGCTCGGATTACACGGGGCTGGCAAGGGAGACGTCCAGCCTATTTAGCCACGGGTGGCTTTTTTGTCGTGTGGGTGTGCTATTTAGGGGTCAATCTTTTAGGTAAAGGGTTACACTCTTATGGCTGGTTTTTCTAAATAGTTCAAATCTAGACCAATTGCAGCATTAAGGCTCGATAAATCAAAGCAGTCACCCCATAACTAATCATCAAAGTTGTTGGTACTGCAAAGACTGCAATGGGTTCAGAAATTTGACCAATTTTGGTGTACCCACTATATAAGCCGAGAATGGCATAGCTGGAGGCAAAAAGACTGAGCGCAATCAGTTCAATTTGCCCTAACCTCATCACTAAGCCGCTCAGTATGGCCCAAACCCCCACAGGCAGAACAGCCGCACCAGCGACTAGAAAATCACCAGACCAACTTCCTCCTTTCCCCACCATTCGCCGGATGAGGCCCCCCATTAACACCAGGCTACAGAAGGCCACTAAGCTGAGCAGCATCAGTTGGGAATTGGAGACACTCAACATCGTCGGTGCAAAGAAATGCGCTCCCCCAACTACACAGCCCATCGCTAGCCCTGCAGCAATAAGGCTAATGCCAATGGATTGATACGGTAGCTGACTTTGCCAAATTTGTAAGGCAGCATCGCTGGGATTAACTAACAGACGAGGTAACGTCGTCAGAGCTGTCGCTACCAAAGCCGCGCCATTACGAGGCAGGTTCAACAAAATATTGGTGGGCTTGCGATTGAGGTCTCTTAAGGTTGCGATCGCACGTTGGTAGTGCCCAATATGTCCTTGTTGCCGAAACAAACTAGCGGATATTTGCAAATCTCGGGTCGCCAAGCGCTCTTTGACTTTGATATGGGCGATGCCTCGGTGGTAGTAAGCTTGAGCATATTCTTTTTCTAAGGCAATTGCCTGGGAATAAGATTCAATTGCTAGATCTAAATGCCCTAAGCGGTAGCAAGAACGTCCCCTAAAAAAGAAGGCTTGAGCAGAGCGAGGCTGAATGCTCAAAATATGATCACAATCTTGTAGCACTTCCCGATTATGTCCCAGAGCGAACCGAGCTTGGCATCGCCCCATATAAGCTTCTAAATAACTCTTATCGAGGTGAATCGCTTGGGTAAAATCTGCAATCGCAGTGGCATAATTTCGTCTATTGGCCTTTTGTACCCCTTGCATAAAATACTGTTGAGCATCTTGAAGAACAACAGAACCCGGCTCTTCTATAAAGGGTGATTGAGGGCGATCGTTATGATCATAAAGGACGCGTCGCTCACGATTGCTAAGCACTTCATAGGCAGTACATATTTTTTGAAAAACCTCAGCAGCCCTGGGATTATTAGGATTTAAGTCAGGATGATACTGACGAACCAGTCGACGAAAGGCAGTTTTAATATCCGCTGGGGTTGCCTGCGGAGACACCTGCAGCACACTGTAATGATCTTGTAAGTCCACCATGAAAGTTTTGGAAGCTAATCCGTTCGACAATTTAATGAGGGTTTAAGATGTGATCTTGCTTACACGCTCTTCTTCCCAAGTATGGCATTTCAGCTAAAAGATGTATCTCTCAGTCGAGAAAATTCTTATTTTTCTTAGTATTTGTTGTTATCGCCCAAAATCGCTCCGAATCGACTTTACTCTAGTCTTAGAAAAAAGATTTTAGCCTTTTATTTTATCCGCAATCAAAATATTCTTTCGTAAGATTAAGCCTCATCCCAGAGACCTTCCGTGAGTCATCCTACCCGTTGGACCCCTCTCCATGCTCATCTGCATCGTATCCTGCGACAACGGCAACTCTTGCCATCCCAGCAGAAGGTTTTAGTCGCAGTTTCTGGAGGACAGGACTCATTTTGCTTATTGCAACTCTTAGTAGACCTGAATCCCAAATGGGGCTGGGACTTAGCCCTTGCCCATGGCGATCACCGTTGGCCTCTAGACTCCAATGCCAATGCCCAACATGTCATTCATCTGGCCCACCAATACCAGTTGCCCTATTTTTTACGCCAAGCCCCTACGGCATTAAAAAGTGAAGCAGCCGGACGACATTGGCGCTATCAGATGCTGACGGAGATTGCCGAGCAGGAGGATTATCCGCTTGTCGTCACTGCCCATACGGCCAGCGATCGCGCAGAAACACTGCTGTATAACTTGATGCGAGGCAGTGGCACCGATGGACTACAAGCCTTGAGCTGGAGACGCCCGCTATCTGAGCGGGTCCAACTCGTGCGGCCTTTGTTAGCAGTGACGCGAGCCCAAACCGGAGAATTTTGCCAGCAACGGCAACTCCCTATCTGGCAGGATGCCATGAACCAGGAACTAGCCTATCGGCGTAACCGCATTCGACTAGAGGTACTTCCCCACTTAAAGACCCATTTCAACCCGAAAATCGAGACAGCCTTGGCCCATACGGCCGAGGTATTGCAAGCCGATATTGCCTTTCTGGAAGCGGAAGCTCAGAAATTATTGGCTGTTGCTGTCCCCAGTTACCCCCCAACCTTATCTACAGCAGAATCTGAGCATTATCTTGGATATATCAACCGAGATTATCTACAAACTGCTCCCATTGCTTTGCAGCGCCGCGCCCTTCGCCATTTCTTGCGTAGCACGATAGATTTGTCTGCCAACTTTCAACAGATAGAAAAAGTTTTAGTCTTGGTAACGGCCCCCAATCGCTCTCGGACCGATCCGTTACGAAAAAATTGGGTTGCAGAAGTGGTCAAGCCCTGGATCGTGATTCGTGTTCTCTCATAATGTTGGACTGGGAAGAGTCTTTGAAAAAAGATATGCCGATTGCCTAAGTCATTAGGAGCTTAACCAACGCAGTCGTGATTGGATAGCCTGTCTGTTGCTCAAAATAAATAAACATCGGACTGGGGTTGGCTTCCAGAAAGAAATAGTCTTGGGATGGAGTCACCCGCCAATCAATCGCCGTCCACTGCAATTTCAACGCTTTGGTAATGGCTAGACTTTGATGATGGATCGCAGAGGGTAATGAAAGCGGTAACAATTCTGCTGATGGGTCTGCACGAAAATCAAGGGCAGAACTACGAATTTCAGCAGAGAACACAGACTTACCAATCACATAAGTACGGACATTGGTGCCTGGTATATAGGCCTGAAAAGTTGCAGGAGATAACCTGAGCACCAGCCTCAACCGCTGCGGGTCTAGGTGGTCCTGAGACACAAATTGGGCATGGGCTCCCCCATAGACTGGCTTAAAGATGACCCGATCCAGTGAGGCGACAAAGGCTGTGATTTGCTGGAGGTCATTGCTGATTAAAGTGGGGGGAATCTGGACTCCCAATTGGTTGACCCGGCTCAACTGTAGGGGTTTCTCTTTATGAAACTGATAGGCGTTCCAGGAATTCACCCACTGATCAGGCTGGGCTTGCATCAGCGATCGCAATAAACTCATGGAGTCGTTGTAGGCAATCCACTGCTGCTGTTGATCTTCCAGGTCGGGAATGGCAACCCCGGCAATTTGTCGCCAAAACACCCGATGAATTTCATCTAGCTGCCATTTTTCACCCTCTTCCCAAGCAATCTGACCTTGCTGAGTATCAGCTTGCCAGGACAAACGTAGCCGATTGGGAAACTGATGCGTTTCCAAATAGCGCACCTGCACACCGACCTGCTGCAACGCCGACTGCATGTGAGTAACATGAGCGTCGGTAGAGTGGCCCAAAATCAATATTTTAAGGCCCATAGCGGCCACAAACTTAACCGCCTTCTTCTCCTAACGCATAGGTTGTAGCGGTAGAATCACCCTGCGGCGGGTAGGGAAGCGGGTTCCCTGTTGGAAAATCAATGGCGGGAATGTCATACATCCCCCCCTCTTCACCCAGCGCCAAAGTAGTCACATTGCCGGATTCCCCAGACTCATTAGGACCAACAGCAGTCAGGGTTTGAGAAGGGCTGCCGCCTTGAATGGACGCTGCTTGCTCATCAGCAATCGGTTCTACTACATCTAGGTTAAGGTGGACCAGTTTTTCGAGGTTAAGATTAAATGGATGGCTCATACTTGCTCTCCAGGTTTCATTCAGATTAAAACCACGGGGAAACAGAGGGGGCATAACTAGCAAAAGAATTAATGCTGCTAGTGGTTCATAGCTTAAGTATTACTATAGAATCTATCTCTCGTGATTCATGCATTTAATGCATATTTATTTAGATTCATCACCATAACCAAAGTCTGGCTCTTGTCCTCTTTTGGTGATGCATAAAAAATGTACTCAAAGCTATAAATAGTAAGCACTTCAGCTCGTTAACACCAAGCGTTTATTCAAGAGAT
>JANQPU010000025.1 GCA_028285315.1 Acaryochloris sp. IP29b_bin.176 | reverse complement strand
ACAAGGCTTCATGACATCGCGGATACTTGGAGGCTGGCTCATAATTGAAAGTACTCGATAGTCTGACTTTCAAGACTTGTGGGTAAGGCATAGACCTATCAGTAAATATGGATTTATTCTCTTAGCACTAAGTTCTAGCCAGATCTTTATCTCTAGCCTGATTATAGGCAATAGAGGTTTGATGATGTACTCTGCTTCGCTCTTTATTTTTGTAGATTGTCTTGGGATTTATCGATGGTTGCTGTACTAAATCTACATAAGAAAATAGAAACTTATCAAAGTTCATTCACCCCACGAGACTCAAGTGGAAAAGAGCCCCCTTTATCTACTTTATCGGCTGATTTAGACATTGGCTGGATGAAATTAGGAGTTGCTTATCAACAATTCGTTAAAGATCAGCAAACTGATATTCCCTTATCTATTTGGCTAATTGAAAATCCGAATAGTCCTATTGCTCTACCAGGTAGCGTTGATCTAAAAGGGCATGATTATATACATCTGCTTCTCAATCGAGGTATGTCCTTGTTTGATGAAGCGTTTGTCATTGGCTATACAATGGGAAACTGTGCAAACACTGGTAGCCACCATATCTCCTTTTATAAATTATTTTCTAAAATTTGCTTTCCTAGACCTTATAAATTTAATAGCTTTCATTTGAGAGCCTTTGACTTTGGATTCATGTATGGGAAAAAAGTCAAAATTAAAAATATTCATAAAACCAACTTTGAACATTACTATGATCAATTGATTGGTGATATACGCACTCGCTTTGGAATTAATCTGATGGAGGTCCATTCCTTATGGAACGCTGAGCGAATACTGTTGGAGCCGATTCTTGATGATGCATCTAGTTAGATCATAATAAGTAAAATAATCAAACATCTCAGCCAACAAAAAGTTTGTAATATCTTTCATTCACCATGACATTCAATGTGGATGATATCAATTGATATTCTCTTTAGAATATGCAACTGCCTATTTGCTCTAAAAATTAAAAGACCTTCGGGGATAAATTAGCCAATGAGTAGTCTTAATTCTTTTTCCTTTACTAAACAGGAATTTGTTAGCCAAATTTCAGCAGCTATTCAGTCCTCACAAAACGGATATTGGCAACTCGACTTCTGCAACTCAAGTAATATACAGAACCATGCTGCTTTCCTGGGTGTAAATGAAGCAGGCACTATATGTTATGCAGGTAGCCACCGATTAAGTGGTGAATCATTGCTCCGAACAGTCAAGCGTTTCAACTTGTCAGCCCGACAAAACAAGCACAAACCCTATTTCTCAAATTGGACTGCTCGTTTTGAGCAGGGAAGTACATCAATTCGTACTGTAATGACAGAGATGCTGTTGAAGCGAATCATCACTCCTAAGGAATTAAGACAAGCGCTAAAACACAAGTTTCTACTTCAATTTGATGCTTACTTAACTGCTGAGAAGGGAGATGCTACTTTTATCCCTGATGCACAGCTCAATGCCATTGACCCCCTCCTTGGCTTTCCCGGCCATGAAATTATCGGCGAAGGGGTGCTCCGCCAAAAAAAATGGGAGCAAGTCAAGCCCTTCATTCTCTCAATGGATGGAATTCCAATCGTCAACACTCAGAAGGTAAACAATACTGAATTACCCCCGTTGCACAAAAAATTGCTTGAGAGAATATCTCTGCATGAGAAATCACTGGAGCAAATTGCTGTGGCCCTTGGCAAGGACCCATTAGAAATCGCCTCTCTCTTTTCCCAATGGGTACAGCTTGAACTGGTTGAGATGGCAAGGCCGATGCAATCAGATTGTGCACCCATCATGATTATTGACGATTCACCCTTGCTCATTAAACAATTCGATCACCTTGTTAAAGCCCTAGGGCATCAAGTCATTGCTTGCCAAGAGTCTGAAAGAGCTGTTGATGAAATCCATCAAGTGCAACCGTCGATGGTCTTCATTGATATCAATATGCCTGGTATTACTGGGTTTGAATTGGTTAAACAGATCCGCCAGCAGACCAGAATCTCATCTATTCCACTTGTCATCTTGACGGGGGAGCAAAAGCTATCGAATAAATGGCGCGCTCAATGGAGTGGATGTGAGTTTTTGACAAAACCCTTGGGCTCAACTGAAATCAAATCCTTTCAATCACAGCTTAAGGACTTGATTCAACAATTCGTTGAAGGGGAAAGTGCTTTAGCAGCGGTATAGTGCAATTGAAGTCTATAAACTGAGTCATCGATCAATGATGCTTTTGGAAATCTGAGAGTTTTGCTTTCTGATTCCAACCCAGAGTTTAGGCAGGATCATTCCCTGCAACTTCGGTGTATTGCTGCCCGGATAAACGATATAACTCTATGTCTCTGTGATTTGGTATCAGGGGTTGCGATCTCAACACGCCCACCCTCAAACCTCTTTCAGCCTCTGGTAGGCCAATACCGCAATGCAGTCGAACGCTACTACATAAGCGATAGCAAGAACCTCCATCATCTCAATGACTGCTTTGAGGTCAACAACTGCCTTGAAGTAGAGACTTGGCGGTATAGAGTTGTGGTCGATCTCCCAGTGACACCAATAGGCAAAACTCGCAGACAATATCATCCCGGCGAATATCATGAGTGAAAGTTGGCCCATCAGTACTTTGCGGTATAAGTCCTGCCGGGTGCATGGCTTACCGAGAATGCATTGGTACAAATCAACTAAGTCTTTGCCAATGGAATAGACAATGTGAATCATCCCTGCTTGGAAGGAATGAAATGGTTTCATGGTGGTGGTTTGATGGCTATGGGTTATCAAATAAAATTACCTAGGTTAGATAGACCCTGTATGGAATCTGAATAGCTAAGCCTTGGCCTTGAGTAGATGAGGTAGTGATTGAGCTAGGTAATACAGAATCCCTCTAGAAAATGAAAGTTGAAAGACTGAGTAAATTAATAGGTGTGAAGTCCAGGGAGTTGGTATCAGTGGCGCGATCGCAAGCAGCATCCCAGAAATACAACCCACGATCGCAACCCCGTAACCATCACTGCTGCTCCAGCGGCTGAGACAACAGCGGTACTTTCTCAAAAGCATCAGGATTCACTTGGAAGTCCAAGCCACCTAAAAGGAAGTCAATCAAGATACCGATGCTGATGTGCCCAATATGAAATGGCCTATTTGAGCCCGTCGTACTTAAAGTTTTTGACACAGCCATACACTTGGAATCTGTACTGTAAAACCTGCTTTCTCATAGGCCCGGCGTGCTGGAGCATGGCTTGGGTCTCCACCAGTAGCGACCGTTGCAACTTGCATCCCCGCTTCTTTCATTTTTGCAATTGCAAAGTTATACATGATGGTGCCAACACCCCTTCCAGCATGGTTTGGGTCTACGGCGTTAAGTCCAATCTCGCCAACTTTCCTATCTGGGTTTAGCTGAACCGAGACAAAACCGACGACTGTGCTATCTATCGCAGCAGTATAAACTTTCCAGTCAGAGTCGGGTGCAAGTAAGGATGCAAGAAATTCGCCTTGTGCTTCATCTTCGTGCGCTTGCGCCAAATTGTAGATGTCATCCCCCAGAATTTTACGGAATGAGGCAAAGACAGATGCGAACGCTGCCTTTCGTATATTTGCTAAATAAGGGAGATCAGTTGAGTTCGCTGAGCGCATCACAACATTTGGTTTAGAGCCCATATTCGCTAATTTTAGGGTTCTTAAACAATAACCCTAGTTATATGCTAAAGTTTCTCAATTTTTAATAACTAGCCCCTACTATGTCACGAATATCAGTCACTACGAAGCGAGGCAAACTGAATAGGTATCTATGGCTACTGCTAATCGTTACCCTCATTGTTCTTTACTTGACTACCTGGCCTGTACCCATTGAGCCAGTCGCATGGGAAGCACCATTCAACCCTGGCTACAGCGGGGCATTTGAATCCAATGAACTTCTCAAAGATATTCAGAAGTTACCTCTAGGAGACAATCATGGCCCTGAGGATATTGCGCTAGATAGCCAAGGGCATATTTATGCCTCGACCCACGAAGGTCGGATTGTACGACTGCAACCCGATGGTTCTAACCCAGAAAATTGGGTCGAAACGGGTGGTCGCCCGCTAGGCATAGATTTTGACAATAGCGGTAATTTGATTGTTGCTGATGCTTTTCGCGGTCTTTTGTCCATAGCAGAAGACAAAACAATTATAGAATTGGCAACTGAAGCGGACGGAATACCGATTAACTATGCAGATGATGTAGACATAGCGGTTGACGGCAAAATTTACTTTTCAGACGCTTCTACAAAATTTGGGGCAAAGGAATGGGGAGGTACTTACGAAGCCAGTCTTCTTGATCTAATGGAGCATGGAGGTCATGGAAGGCTGTTAGTTTTTAACCCCACTGATGGAAGTGTACAGACCCTGTTAGACGATCTGAACTTCGCCAATGGTGTTGCGCTCAGCTACGACCAAACGTATGTGCTAGTCAATGAAACAGGAACTTACCGAGTGATTCGTTATTGGCTCAATGGCCCCCAAAAGGGGCAATCTGAGACCTTTCTCAAAGACTTACCAGCTTTCCCCGATAACATATCCACGGGTTTAGACAATCGTTACTGGGTAGCACTGGTTTCCCCTCGTAGTGCATTGTTAGACCAACTATCGGATAAGCCATTTCTGCGCAAGGTGATACAGCGTATGCCAGCGTTCTTGCGACCAAAAGCACAGCCATATGGTCATATCATTGCTGTTGATAGTGGTGGTAACGTTGTCCAGAATTTACAAGATCCACAAGGAACTTATCCCTTGAACACGGCTGTAACTGAAACGGAAGAATACCTCTATATTGGTAGCCTGATAGCACCAAATATCGGACGTTTATCAAAGCCAGTTGATTTTTAATCCTGAAGAACTTCTGTGTTGCAACATGACTGGCAAATGAACTGACTACTATTTCCTCATTAAAGGTGCGAGAAAGCTAGCCAATCGTCATACCCTTTCAATGAGTTCGTTGCCAAACTCAACATGAAATTTGTTAGGTAATACAGATTCCGCCGAGAAAATGAAAGCTGTGCATATTCTCACCAACTTCTGGATCTTGCCCACTTTTGGTGATCCAGAAAAATGTGTTGTAATTCTACTCACAGATAAAAACTAAATTAGGCTGAAACCCTTGATCTACCGTTATGATTCTCAGTCAAATTGGCAAGTAATGAGGCTCTAAATTGTATTTCCTATTCAGATCACCAAAAGCGGACAAGACCCCAACTTCTCCACCCCTTGGGAGGGTAACAGATGAAAGACTGAGTGAATTAATAGGTGTGATGTCGAGGATTTGGTATCGTCATTTGCGATCGCAACTCCGCAACCCCCGCAGGGGCCGAATCGACATTTACCAAAGGATTCCTGATGGCGATCGCAAGTCTGACCCCAGAACAACTTCGCAGTCCCATTGTCATTGAGGCCGTTCCTGCTGATGAAGAGACAGTGTTGTTTTGCAAGGTTTGGTCAGGAGGCCAGAAAGTCAGAACGCGATGGGATGAGCAAACCAACTGGAAAGCGGTCGCTAGACGAGCCAAGGATAATGTGGCCCAGATTCAGCAGGGTGTTGCATTATGACTGTTTTTACTCGTCCAGTCCCTTGGGTGAGCCTCCACCACCTCACAGAAGCGGATCGAAGCCGCTTGATAAACCGTCATCATGATCCGCTGGACATCGCCTGTATGTCTGATCCTAGCGACCCGCGCAATGGCATGTTTTTGTGTGTGGATGTGGTTGATCCTGGTAATTTTTCCGCTCCCCCAGAGGGCTACTCAGAGGGCTTCCAAGCGCTCTGGCGTTGGGCACAACAGCAGGGCTTTTCCTGGTTGCGGCTGGTCGAGTGGGGCGATGTGGTTGAGGGGTTGCCAGTGTTTAACAAAGAGATGACGAGCTAAAAGACGGAAAAGGGCGACCCCTCATGCACGAATAGTCGCCCCCAAAAGATTGCTGTTCATACAATCTAGAAGGAATTTAACACAGTCTCAGGATCTACGTTTGAGACTTTGATAGCTTGACCGAATCAAATAAGTAAAAAGGCGACTCCCGGTAAAAAGAATCGCCCTCAGTTGAAGCAGTTACTGGCTCTTGTCCTCTTTTGGTGATGCATAAAAAATGTACTCAAAGCTATAAATAGTAAGCACTTCAGCTCGTTAACACCAAGCGTTTATTCAAGAGAT
>JANQPU010000012.1 GCA_028285315.1 Acaryochloris sp. IP29b_bin.176 | reverse complement strand
TGACAACAGCCGTATTGTTGAGGAGCCGTGTGCCGTGAAAGTGGCAAGCACGGTTTTGAACGGGAGGGTGACAGGGTGACCTGTCACTCGACCCTGACGGGAGGACTGGCTTCTAAAAACTGCGTAAACCGGATAATGCGGCGAATTGGATCGGTGATGACTAGAATCAAGGCCCCAGAACCTGTCAGGATCAGCAAAATCAATCCCCCCATACTCAGGAGGAGGAACTGCTGCATCTGCTGCTGCTTCGCCATGAGTCGCTGTTGCTGGTCTACCTTTATGGCTTGTAACACTTGGGCAAGGGTGGTATCGGCGAAGCGGCCTTTATCCCGCACGTACTGGTCCCCTACCATTGGATCCTGGGTTTCCAGTAGGCGTTGCATCCCTTGATTGTAGGTTTGCATGAGCTGCTGATGCTGGCTGAGGAATATCCTGAGCTGGGCGTGATAGGGCTGGGCATCGGGGTTGGCGAGTAGGGCCTGAACTTGATTCTGGATCTGTGCGGTCATCCCCATGATTCGATTTCGATATGTTTGGAAGTCTTGGGGATTCGTTCCTCTGAGAAAAATATTTTTGCGATCTTGGGCCTGACGGATAAAGGATTCATGGATGGTTTCGACGGAGTTCGTGAGGGTCTCGAAGGCCTGTGCTGACTCATTCATCTTGCGTAGACCCTCATGAATGAAATACACCGTGCCGGAAAGGGTCAGGATTAGGAATAGGCTATAGGCCCCCAGACAGGTGAGGGTTTTGGTGCGGATGTTATGAGGGAACTGACGATGCAACAACAAGGCTTGAGCGTTGGAAGAGAGGTTAGTCTTTGGCGTAGTCATGGAGAGGGTGCTATTCCTCGAGGCGAACGAGGCCGCGACGGAGGGCAGTAATGACGGCCTGGGTGCGGTCGTTAACGCCTAGCTTTTGGAAGATATGGTTGATATGGAATTTAACGGTGCCTTCAGTGATATGCAGAGCAGTGGCAAGGGTACTGGTGCTATTTCCTAAGACCATGAGGCGGAGAACATCTCGCTCACGTTCCGTCAGGTCTTCGGTGTCCATGCGTTCGGCTAGCTTGAGGGCAACGGTGGGGGGGAGGTAGCGTTTGCCGCTATGGACTGTACGGACAGCGTCGATCAGGTCTTCGAAGTCAGCATCCTTGAGAATATAGCCCCGTGCTCCGGCTTGTAAGCCCCGATAAATGTCTTCATCGGTGTCGTAGGTGGTCAAGATAATGATGTTGGCTGTGGGGCTGTGTTCGCGGATGCGGCGAATAGCTTCAACGCCTTCGAGATTAGGCATTCGCAGGTCCATGAGTGTAATGTCGGGCTGGTATTTTTGATAGAGTTCAACTGCTTCTAGACCGTTACGGGCTTCGGCAACCACAGTGAAGTCGGCTTGAATCTGAAGAATGGAGACGATGCCCTGACGAACGATGCCGTGGTCTTCGGTAACGAGGATGGAGATTGTAGGGGATTGAGTGGCAGTCATGGCGATGGGTCGATAGAGGGGCAGTAAAGGCTAATGGGAATGCAATTAGGGGAGGACGGGTGGCGATGGGGAATGAAGTGCCAGGGGAAGGATGATATCAAGGGTGGTACCAACGCCGGGGGTGCTTTGGAGATCAAAGCGGCCGTAGAAGCGGGTGGTACGTTCGCGGATGCCGATGAGTCCAAAGCCGCTATTCTTCTTGAGAATAGCGGGTTCGAAGCCGTTGCCGTTGTCGATGATGCGGAGCTGGACCTGCTGGGTGGGTGGAGGAGAGCAAAAGCTGAGGGTGAGATCGAGCTGGGAAGCATCAGCATGGCGTAGGGTGTTGGTAATGGCTTCTTGGGCGATGCGCAGCAGATTGAGCTGAATATCGTCGGGGAGAGGAATAGGGGTGCCTTCGAGGTGAAAGTGGGTAATGAGCCCGGTATCTCGCTGGGTTTGGGCAAGGATTTTGTGTAGGGCATCAGGCAGGGCATCGGTTTCCAGGGCTTCAGAACGAAGGGCACGAACGGATCGACGGGCTTCGGAGAGACCCTTGCGGGCAAGGTCGCGAGCGCGGCGGATGTGGGCTTCGGCTTCCCTCAGCCTAGGGTGATGAGCAAGGTTGGGGTCTGGGTGGAATTGTGGGTTTATAGCTTTCTCAGAAAGTAGGATTGCTGGATCTTGCAGCAGAATACGGACGGCTTCGAGCTGGAGGGAGACCCCTGTGAAGGCTTGGGCGAGGGTGTCATGAATCTCGCGGGCGAGACGGTTGCGTTCATCGGTGAGGGCGTTAATGAGGGCGATTTGGTTGGCTTCGTCGGCCAGGCGGGTGAGGTGGATTGAGAGGGTGGCTTGGTTGGTGAGGGCTTGGATAAATTCCAGTTGTTCGTCGGTGAGGACAGTGCGATCACAAAACGCAAAACCAATGAAGCCAATGGGCTGAGCACCAATTTTCATGCAGGCACAGGTGACAGACTGGTGGCCGCGCAATTCATGCCATTTCAGTGTTTGAGGCCAATAGAATTCAACGGCATCAGGGTTCTGTTTGTCGAGGGTCAAGGGCTTAGGAGCATTGATGAGCATTTGCCAGCCGGGGGTGATATCGGTGGGAATAGCCTGGTAGAAGAGTTCGGGGTCACCGGGGGCGTTTCCGGGATAGACGATGCCATTTTGTACAGCGAGGTGAGATCGAAAGGTATGACTGACGTCGTTGTATAGGAATAGGTGGGTGTCATCAGCACCGATTTGCTCCATGATACAGGTGAGAATTTGACCGAGGAAGCGATCAAGCTCGGGCTCGGTGGTGAGGGCGTTGAGAGTTTGGGCGATTGCCTCGTTGGTCTTGGCCAGCTCTACTGCCCGCTCTTGGGCCGCTTTCTCTTGCTCTTGCAGGACTGCAGCTTTCTGGGCCTCCTCAGCGAGACGGGTGAGTTGAATGGCGACGATGGCCTGGTTGCTCAGAGCTTTCATAAATTCCAGTTGTTCGTCGGTGAGGACAGTGCGATCGTAGAAGCAAAAGCCAATGAAGCCAATGGGAGTATCCCCGGCTTTCATAGGGATGCAGGTGACGGCTTTGTGACCCTGTACCTTGTGCCAGCCCACGGACTCAGGCCACCAAATCTCTTCGTCATAAGGCAGGGTCTCGTCGTAGGTGAGGGGGCGGTCAGAGGTGATGATGGCCTGCCAACCCGGTGTAATATCTGCTGGGATGGGCTGACTGAACATTTTGGGGTCGTTGGGACCAACAGCGATATAAATCTGGCCATCCTGAACAGCAATGTGCTGGGTGAGAGTGTGACTAGAGGCATCGTAGAGGAAAAGGTGGACTTTGCAGGCATTGAGTTGCTGGGCCATCTCGGCGACGATGGTACCGAGAAATTCGTTGAGTTCGGGACTGGCGGCAAGAGTGGTGAGGCTCTTGGCGATCGCTTCATTCGTTTTTGCCAAGTTGGCTGCCCGTTCCTGAGCAGCCTTTTCCTGGGCCTGCAAAATCGCGTTTTGCTTGGCTTCTTCCGCCAAGCAGGTCAGCTGTACGGCAACAATCGCCTGATTAGTCAGTGCCTGCATAAAGCCGAGCTGTTCTTTTGTGAGAATGGTGAGATCGCAAAAAGCAAAGCCAATGAACCCAAGGGGCTGTGAGCCAGCATTCATAGGAACGCAGGCTATCGAAACATGACCTTGAGCTTGATGCCATTCATGGATACCTGGCCACCACATCTCCTCTTGCAAGGGGCGAAGCTGATCATCTGTCAAGATTCCAGGTGATTCACTAATCAGTTTCCAGGCTGGGGTAATGTCTGCTGGAATCGGGTGGTGGAACAGCTCGATTTCGTTGGAGGATGCTCCAGCGTAAACCTGTCCATCAGTCACACTTGTATGCAGATTGAGGGTATGGCTGACTTCGTCGTACAAGAAGAGGTGAACTAACCGTGCACCAATTTGCTGTGAGATTGCCGTCAGCAGCTCCCCCAGGAATTCCCTAAGCTGGGGTTTGGTTGCCAGGGTGTCGAGGGTTTTTGCGATCGCGGTATTGGCTTTTGCTAGCTCGGTAGCCCGCTCTTGGGCAGCCCGATCACGCTGCACCTCTGCTTGATAAATGGCACTCCCAATACAGGTTGCGGCGGTCCTAAACACGGCTAGTTCAGCCAAGCTTAAGCGCTTTGCTGCCTGGCAATGGTCCATGCCAATAACGCCCCATATCTTGTCTTCGACAAACACTGGAACGGTATAAAAAGATTGAATCCCCAGAGACTGCTGACGGCTGCGTAGGGGCTCGTCTAACTCATCGACAATGCCACCCACCCATTGGCCTAAGAGTAATTGCTCAAAGACTGCTTGAAAATGCTCCCCCGAAACTTCGCTAAGCTCAGGTTTATCAAGGTGGGGCTCCTGTTCTGCTGTGTACCACTCATAAATTAATTTCCCAACACCCAGGTCATCTTCGGGGGCACTCGGCCTCGTCGTGCTCTGTAAAACCCAAACGCGATCGCAGTCTAAGTTCTCACCAATGGTTTTCAGTGCCCTATTGACGCTGGTTTCTACATCGTCACTGGAGAGTAATTGATTGGCTGCAATTGCTGTGGTTTCCAGCCAGCGATCACGAGTTGAAAGAAACTGGTTGGCGGCTTCCAGCTCTGCAGCACGAGCAGCCCGTTCTCGTTCAATGAGGGCAGTGCGCTCTGCAGCTTCACGAGCTTCACGAGCCTGCTGCGCAGACTGTCGCAATGTCTCACGCTCAATCGCGTTGCCAATGCAGTCTGCCACAGCTTGCAAGGCTGCTAGTTCTGCGAAACTTCGCTGCCGTTGTTGCCGACAGTCTCCAAAGACCACAGTGCCCCAATACCTGTCCCCCAAAATAATGGGCACTGAATGCAAGGTTTGTATACCTGCAAACGCCATGATGCTGCGAAACGGTTCAATCATCTGAGCCGTCGTGATGCTGAAGCCTTTGCCTTGCTGATGTATCTCGTAGAGCTGCTCAGCACCGGCATAGGTCCCCTGCATGGGCTCAGGATCAAAAAGTTGGGCAACGGGAAGCATCTCAGGACTGAACCACTCATAAGCCACACGCCAATGTCCTAGGTCCGTTTCGGTTAGATCGGCAAGATGTTGGGCAATCCCAACTCGATCCGTTCCCACTGCTTCCCCAATGATTTGCAAGGCTTTTTGAATCGCATCTTCAAAGTCCTCATCGGTGAGCATGACATTGGCCGCTGCTGCTGTCGCTTCGAGAATGCGATCGCGTTCGGCTAGTTCAGCCGCACGGGCTTGGGCCGCGGCTTCTGTTTCTTTGCGCGAGCGATCGCGGGCAATGGCACTCCCTACACAGTTGGCGGTTGTTTTAAGCGCAATCAGTTCAGCCTCTGTCAACAGTCTCCTTGCTCGGCAATGATCGATACCAAAGACACCCCAAAACTGACCTTCCACAAAAATAGGCACATTGTGGGTAGACTCTACATCCACCGATTGCATTAGAGTGCGAAAGGGCTCAGGTAACTCATCAATGATCTGACCAAAGGCCTCGCCTTTCAGATTCGCCTCGTACCAACTGCTAATCCCAATGTCATCCCAGTGAAATTCAGCCATGTCCTCATGATCGTTGAGCTGAGAGCTGATTCCCGGACCATACCACTCATACAAAAATTTGATATATCCTGATGTTGCTCCCGTTGGATCGTCAAATTGTTGACCCACAGCGATGCGATCGAACCCGACACGTTCTCCTAAGATTTGCAGTGCTGTACCGACCGATGTGTCAAAATCCTCGCCATTGAGCAAAAGAGTTGATGCCGCTGCTGTTACCTGAAGAATGCGATCGCGTCCTTCCAATACCGAATTGTGTGCTTCTAGCTCACTAGCCCTGGCTTGGGCAGCAGCATCTTTTTCTTTGCGCGAGCGATCGCGCTCAATCGCACTCCCAATACAAGCTGCCGCTGTCTCCAATACCGCAATCTCAGCCTCGCTCCACACGCGCTCCGTGGTGCAATCATCAAAGCCCAAAATGCCCCACCAATGCCCTGACACCGAGATCGGTACAGCTACCAATGACTTCGTTTGACATATCTTGTTCACTTCTAGAGCAGCACCATTGAGGTCACGAGCTAGAAACTGTACAGGTTTACTGTCGAGGAGCAAATCATTGATATGGGTAGGGAAAACACTCATAGATAGCGGTGACTTATCTATGATTTCCATAGAAGTTGGAATACCTGGGCTAACCCACTCGTAAGGAGTAGCCCATAGAATTTCTCTTCCTCCTTCCTCATCGATATTCTCAAACACATAGACTCGATCCTGCCGCGTCCCTTCTCCCAAAATCTTCAACGCCTTAGGAATTACTTCGCTCAAATCCTCATTTGCGACTAA
The DNA here is from genome assembly GCA_028285315.1 of Acaryochloris sp. IP29b_bin.176. Classification (GTDB taxonomy): domain Bacteria; phylum Cyanobacteriota; class Cyanobacteriia; order Thermosynechococcales; family Thermosynechococcaceae; genus Acaryochloris. The sequence continues at coordinate 13,541 of JANQPU010000012.1, read as the reverse complement.
ACACTGTGTCGCCGCATTCACACTCTTCAAGAGTGCATCTCGCCGCTCCAGTTCCGCCAAATTCTCGCGTCGCTGTAGTGCTCCTGCCAAGCTCGCCGCTGCTGTCTCCAGTACGGCAATTTCCGCTTCGCTCCATACCCTGGCAGTGGTGCAATCATCAAAGCCAAAATTGCCCCAATAGTCATTTTCAATGAATATCGGTACTGTCAAAACCGACAGGGCCTGCTCTCGGTTTTGCTTCGCTTGCCCAGCAGATGACATCTCCTCCGCCAACTTTTGTACTGCCCTGCCAGCCTTTAACTCAGCGAGCCAATCGCTATAGCCTGTAATTTCGTCATAGAACATCGGATACTGTTCCGGCAGGTCACAGCTTTTGATCACCCCTGGCATTGTCCATTCATAGGGGCAATTCGCAAACTCTCGCTGGGTCCGCGAATCAATATGGTGCTGATAAATAAAGATTCGATCGATGCCTGCGGCGGTGGCGATTGCCTCCAGCGCTCCATTCACCGCTGCATCAAAATCGGTGATTGCTAGCAATCGCCGGGTTGCCTCCGCTACACCGCTCAATAATGCATCTTGGTTGGGAATACCTATCGGTTTAGAGTAGTAATTGCCAGCAATCTTGAGCATAAGTTACCTAAATGTGGGGAAATGCCGAAAAACATCAGGTGATCATCTGCTTCCTCGATAGAACGCATTAGTCAACAGTGTACATAGATCGATTTAAAAGTTCTGTAAGGTCCCCTTTCGCTAGCTGCCCCAGCCAAAACTGTTCATGGACCCAACCAGCGAACCGCTGCTCCTGTTCTAGATTGGCGTTGAGTTAGCCCCACCCCCAAAAAAGCTTGCTTTCTCAGCATCGCCAGCAAATGCATCAGCCTTGTGTCAGTTCAGCAACTCCTTCTTTCAAGCTATAGAAATTGCCTCCCAGTGTCACCTAGCCGATCGGTAGGGGTAGCGACTATGCGATCGCTGAGTATAGATCCCCCAGCAGTGGTAGTCGCTTCTTACGTCAGAATGATCCAGGATATGAGAGATCACGCTCGTTTTGGGAGAGGCCGATATGGTGGCCATGAACGTGATGCCAGCCTTAACAGGCAGTGATCATATTCGAGGAGAAACCTCTGCTTCGCTCATTGTGATGACTTATGGGGATTATCAATGTCCTCGTTCGAAGCAAGCTCATTACATTATCGAAAAACTGCGCCATTCTCTCGGCTCTCAGCTCTGCTATATTTTTCGCCCCTTTCCCCAGCCTCAACTGTATCCCCAATCTCAAAAAGCTGCGGAAACGGCTGAAGCGGCTGGCAACCAAGGGAGATTTTGGCAGATGCACGATAAACTTTTTACCCATGCCCCAACCCTAGACGATGCTTCTTTGGTGGAATATGCCAGTGAACTGCGGTTAGATATGCTGCAATTTTTGCACGAACTTGGGGAGCATGCCCATGCCCCCCGGATCACGGCTACCGTGAATCGTGCCCAGCAGCATCATATTCAACAGACACCTACCTTTTTTATTAATATTCGCCACCAAGACAGCGAAAATTTAGAAATTTTAGTTCAAGAACTGGCCAACTTCATATAGACCCATCGTTCTTAACTCGACAGCGCCCTGTGTCCGTAGAGGCAATGATTGATGTCCTCTGTATTGATTGTCGGCAGGATTAACTCTGGATGGCGTTCACTGCCAATAGCCAGAGGGTGGAACCATCATCACTCCATTCAATTTGTTGGGGAATGCCGTCAAAGTGAGTTTCTAGCGTGCGGGCAATCGTGACGATTTTTTGCACTAACTGCGGGGGCAGGGAGGGGGAAGAGCTGAGGGCAGGGAAATTTCCCTCTTCTGGAATTGAGACACGAATCTGTTGGGTCAGCGGGTGTGTTAATCCCTCTGCCGGAATTGAACCTGGCCCCCCGATGATCACCACGGTGGTGGGATCGCTAGTCTGAGAGTCTTGGCTCCAGGCTAATCCACTATATTGGCCCTTGACTTGGACTTGAACCATCACAGCGACACCCCGATCTTGAGACTGAGGAGATGCCGGGGTCGCACTATAGGCAGTGCGACAAGCCCCCATCACTTGGGCTAAGGCTCGGCGTGATGTGATTTGAACAATAGGTTCAGGCGGCGGACTTGCATCCAGCGGGGGTGCCCCGATCACTTCATGCCGAAGCATCAAGGGCTGTGCTGGACTGGGATTGAGTAGCTGCAGGAGAGGATCAGCATCATCACCGGGTGGCAAGACCCAACCGGGTGGCACAGGGTATCCCAAGGCTTTGAGCTGACTGAGGGTTGCTGCCATCTGCCCAACCTGGTCTGCATTAAGGGGATGATCCAGGGTGCGAATATTGCGATCGCGCTGAAAGAAACCAAATAAATGAGCATCATTGGCTCGGTCTAGGGGCATTAAAACACTAGAGCTTGTATGGGTAGACGAGGGAGAGGTGGACTGGGAAAGTTGCTCCTCAACCCAAGCAAGCAAGAAACTCAGTCCCATCGCTGCTATCACCTGCGAGCTTTGCTGAGTGTATAGTCCTACGAGCATAGGAAATAATACTAAGAGTCCTAATCGCCCTATCCGTCGCTCTCTTAGAAGGGTAATACTGATCCCCCCGATTAACAGCATTAAAAAAGCAATCTGCCAGCTATAAATCACGCCTCCAGCGACCACGCCCAAGATTTGTTTAGATTGTCTGAGCCAGAACTGACCGCACACCAAGGCAATCAGGGCAATGAGCCACCAGGTGGGATCTTGAGGAAAGTAATATTGGGCCAGGTAGACGCTAGCGATGCCTTTACTCGCCTCCACCCCTAACCCCAAGAGCGCTTTCCCATCGGTCCAGTGTTTCCCTAGTGGGGCAGGCAGGTGTTGATTCAACCACTCTGATGCAGGTAATCCTCCCAACAGGGGACATAGAACAAAGATAAGTAAGCACCCCCAGACTTGAATTAATGTCATTCGCTATCATTGTTAGGGAGATAACCGCTCAAGGATCCACTGCTGATCCTTAGACCGATAACATAGCCGATCGTGAAGGCGGTTAGGGCGGCCTTGCCAAAATTCGATCAGATCGGGCTTTAGCCGATACCCACCCCAATGCGGAGGACGAGGGATGGGTTGATTCTGATATTTTTGCTCTAAGTCTTGGAGACGCTGGTCGAGAATAGTGCGATCGCAAATAACTTGGCTTTGTTCTGATGCCCATGCACCCAATTGGCTTCCCCGAGGTCTACTATCAAAATAGGCTTCAGTTTCCTGATCACTCACCTTGGCAATCTGGCCTTCAATGCGTACCTGCCGCTCTAACTCTGCCCACCAAAACACTAATGCACCCCAAGGGTTTTGGGCCAAGTCTTGCCCTTTACGACTGAGATAGTTGGTATAAAACACAAATCCTTGTTGATCAAACCCTTTTAACAACACCATGCGTGCAGCGGGTCTGCCCTCATTAGTCACCGTAGCTAAGGTCATGGCATTCGGTTCTGGTAACTCTGCCGCTAAGGCTTGCTCCAACCAATCCTGAAATTGCAGAATGGGGTTGGTATGGACCTCAGTTTCCAAGAGGGCCTGCTGCCGATAGTCACAGCGGAGTTCGGTGATAGAGGTTTGGCGAAGATCGATTGAAGACATAAGAACGACTAGGTTGCAGGGGGGATCTTTTAAGAATGTTTACTGTCTTGCCATCAGGTTGCTCTTTAAAGCCTGCCATACTTGGTGATGAAACGGACAAACACTCCTATGGCTAGGCTCAGAACACCGCCATCGTTGACCATCCAAGTATTAACCCACACAATATTGACGACAAAGGCGCTTATCGTATCCCTTGCTGAAGCGCCAGCGCTAGCTTGTTTGCAGAGGTGTCCATTGCCAATAACAGCGCTGCCCCGCTTGTTGGACAATTTCAGCACCCAGTCGATGATAAAACTGAAGACCGAGTCGATTACGAGCATCAGCCGTCCACGCGATATGCGTACAGTTATGTTCGAAGGCAATTTGGGCTAAATGACGCATCAAGGCGGTTCCTGCCCCTTGGCTACGACTCTTTTCCAAAATGTACAGATCATCTAACCAAATACTGGGTTGGCCTGCAAATGATGAATATCGAAAACCATAGAGGGCAAATCCCATAGGCTGGTCGTGCTTTTCTGCAAACAGCACATAAGCAAAAGGATTAGGACCAAAAATCGTGGTTTGAATTTTGGCTTCTGAAGTTTGGATGGTGCCCTGATAGGCCCCAATGCTGCGATCAAATGAGGCTTTTTGTTGAATGAACTGGAAAATAAGGTGAGTATCCGCTTGAGTAGCAGCTCGAATGTACATTTCAATCGATAGAGAGATTAGCTCAATTCTAGGTGCCATCTACTAAAGCCAAAAAAAGGGTAGACCTGACTCGATCTACCCCTGCTCCTACTCAGTGAGAAACTTTAGTAAAAAATGCTTAGTTGGCGATAAAAGCTGCGCCGTTGGGGCCGCGAGTGATGATTTTGCCTGTGGGGGTGGTGGCGCTCCGTTCGGCAGATTCAGTTTTGGCAATATGAGCAGCACCATTGGGGCCTCGGTTGACCACAGTCAATGCGGCATGGGGTTCGGTTTGAGGCTGTTGCTGAGCATCTACAGGAACTTTTTTGACGATGGAAGTAGCACCATTGGGGCCTCGGGTAACGGTTTGGGTTTCTGCTACGGCGTTTGTGCTGATGCCTAGGGTAATGAGGGCGGCGGCTGCGATGGTGTTGCGGGCGATTTGAGTAACGTTCATAATGTCTTGCTCCAACTTCAATGTCTTTAATGTACGAGGGCTAGCTGAAGCCCAAGTTAGGGAAAACTGTGGGGAATCATCTACCTTGCTGAAACGTTCAGAAGAGTTCCCTGAGAAAACTGAGAGAGGGATACGATACGTCTAGGATGGAGTGGAGTAGAAATTTTTTTCTGGAGAAACTACTAGCACTCAATCAGAGTAAGCTACGGGTACAGAAGTCCAGAGATTCAATACGGATGTTTTGGGAACAATTGACGGCCAATCCGCTGCTCCAGGATAGTGTCGTTATGGTGCTTACCTTGCTGCTAGCCCTAAGCTGGCTGCGGATTATGGATGCCCTGGCAGCTAAGGGCTGGTTAGAGCAAAAACTCAGCCGCAAGATCATCCATATAGGAACAGGTCCCTTATTTGTATTGTGCTGGCCCTTTTTCAGTCCCCAGCCGACCGCTCGCTACTTTGCTGCCCTAGTTCCTTTGGCGATTACCCTCCAATTTATTGCCATTGGCATGGGCTGGATTCAAGACCCCGATGCCGTTCAAGCTATGACTCGAACGGGTAACCCCAAAGAAATTCTCAAAGGTCCCCTGTTTTATGGCCTGGTATTTGTCGCTTGCACCATTGGATTTTGGCGAACCTCACCCGTGGGCATGCTGGCCTTAATGATGATGTGTGGGGGAGATGGTTTGGCCGATATTGTGGGCCGACGGTTGGGGGTTCACAAATTGCCCTTTAATCCTGAGAAAAGCTGGGCGGGTTCAGCGGCCATGTTTGCAGGCAGCTTTCTGTTTGCCTTTAGTTTCCTGAGCTTGTTTAACCGCTTGAACTATTTTCAGCCTCCCTTAACCTGGGCTGGCATGGTCGGCATTGTAGCGGCGATTGCCTTGATCGCTACCTTTGTCGAAGCCTTACCCTTCCGAGATATTGATAACCTCACCCTGACAGGTGTTGCTGTTGCCTTGGGCCTCTGGTGGTTTTAAGAATGAGCTAACGCAAAAGGCTCAGACGATGGGGAGGATGGCGCAAACCGCTGCCAACTGAAATCTGCCAGACAAGGATCCGCCTGTCCCGTCACGATTAGATCCGCAATCAGACGGGCGGTCACAGGCGTCAAGAGAATGCCATTCCGGTAATGTCCAGTCGCTAAAATCAGGTTTTCGTAGGGACTGTGCCCCAAAATGGGCCATTCGTCTGGGGTAGCGGGTCGAAAACCCCACCAACAGCCTTCTAGCGGATAATCGGCTAAGGGAGGATAGAGGCGAATGGTGGCAGCGAGCAGGGACTGCATCCCACCGGGTGTATTGTAAGCGGCAAAACCCACATCTTCGCTGGTGGCACCCACAACGATGCGACCATTTTGGCGCGGCACAATATAAGTGCCCGGCCCAAATAGTACTTTTCGCAAAGATTGGGTGTGGGTCTGCACTGCAAATAACTGGCCTTTGCGGGGGGTGACTGGGATGGGTAAAAGTTCCTGGGACCAAGATCCTGTTGCCAAGACATAGGTTTGAGCCTGCCAAGGTCCGGCTGTTGTTTGAACCTGCTGTATTTGGCGGTCTTGAGTGTCAAACGCGGTGACGCTTACCCCTTCTTCTAAGGTGATACTGAGCTGTTGAGCGGCTTGTAGTAACACCTGAGCCAATTGCTGGTTATTAACTTGGGCATCTTGGGGAAACCACCAGCCTCCCACTATGTCTGGGCTTAGATCGGGTTGATGCTGGTGGATCGTGGTGCGATCGCACCATTTCGCATCTCCCGTATATCGAGGTGACGAATCCGCAAAAGCAGGTGCTAAAATCCCGCAGGGCCAATATCCCGTCTCCAATCCGGTCAGTTCCGTCAGTTGGCTCGTCCACTCTGGATAGAGGTCCCGACTACGCAAACAGAGATCCAGCATGGGACCCGGTTCTAATCCCTCTGCTTGGGGAGCTAGCATCCCAGCAGCAGCATGCAGGGCGGCTTCTTGGAAATTGCGGCTCAGGACCGTGACTTGAGTCCCTTGGCGAGCAAGTTCAATGGCAGTGGCTAAGCCTATCGCGCCACCACCAATCACTAAGACATCAGACCTGGAATTCATTTATTTCTGGGGTAGGGGGTGAGAAGATATTCTAGCTGTCTAACTGTGCAGAAACAGACGACTAAATTTTCCCCGGATCCTATTCTAATCTGCGTTTGGTATGACTCAACTTCCAATTGCTGCCTTCATTGCTGCCGCTCGTTCCGGTCGGCTCATTAGTTTTCCTACAGATACGGTGCCTGCTTTGGCGGCTCGTCCCGACCAGGCTCCGCAAATCTTTGCCGCTAAGCAAAGACAGCCGGATAAACCCCTGATTCTGATGGCGGCCTCGCCAGAGGCGCTTTGGCCTTATGTGCGTGGGAGTGAGGAGGAGATGCAGCAGTGGCAACAGATGGCTAATCAATATTGGCCGGGGGCCTTGACGCTGGTGTTACCAGCATGCGATCGGGTGCCTCCCCAAATGAATCCCCTCAATCCTGACAGCATTGGGATTCGGGTGCCTAATTTCAAGGTGGCTCAAATGATTTTGCAACAGACTGGACCCTTAGCCACCACCAGCATCAATCGCTCGGGGCAACCTGCGTTAACCACTGTTCAGGACATCAATCAACACTTTCCTCAAGTGTTCACTCCTCTGGCCAACCAATGGCCTGAACCTCAATCGTCAGATCCGCTGCCCTCTACTGTTATCAAATGGACGGGGCAGGGTTGGGATATTTTGCGTCAGGGGGCAATCCAGATTTAGGTGAATAGTTCCCCCACAGGTGCAAAACCCTGACGCTGAATATTTTCGGTCACCACCCTTGGCTCCATAAATTGCAGCAGGTAATCCCGCCCCCCAGCTTTGGACCCAACACCGGAGCATTTAAACCCACCAAAGGGTTGTCGATCAACGATGGCTCCGGTAATGCTGCGATTGATATATAAATTCCCCACCTCAAAGTTGGCTTTGGCGAACTCAATATGGGAGGGTGTGCGGGAGTAAAGGCCACCCGTCAGCGCATAGGGGGTATTGTTCGCGACTGCGATCGCATCCTCAAACGTCTGCACACGCATCACTGCCAGGACCGGACCAAAGATTTCCTGCTGGGCAATTTGAGCCTGCGGCGGCACTTCACTGAAAATGACGGGACCCACAAAGTAGCCGGACTCTGGAGCAGTCCGCTCTAGGACCACCGCTGCCTCTGTTTTGCCAAGGGCAATATAGTCTCGAATCTTAGCTTGCGCCTCTGCCGTGATCACAGGTCCCACTGTTGTACTGGCTCGCTCAGCGGCTCCGATATTCAAGGATTGGGCGGCCTCAACCAGCCGCTTCAAGAAGGTGTTATAAACACTGTCGAGCACAATGACGCGGGAGCAAGCCGAACATTTCTGGCCACTGTAGCCAAAGGCGGATCGGATCACCCCTGCGATCGCTTGATCTAAATCGGCACTGCGGTCAATGATGATCGCATTTTTGCCCCCCATCTCTGCAATCACCCGCTTCAGATGGGTTTGGCCCGACCGGAGAACGGCAGCATCTGCATAGATTTGGCTCCCCACGGCTTGTGAGCCGGTAAAGGCAATCAAATGGACCCGTGGATGTTGGATGAGATAGGGGCCAATCTTAGCCCCAGGCCCCGGCAAGTACTGATAGACCCCGGCGGGAAAACCCGCCTCTACCAGGATCTCGGTTAACTTAGCCGCCACCACAGTCGCTGGAGCCGCAGGCTTAAGAATCGTACAGTTCCCCGCCACCAATGCCGCCACGGTCATGCCTGTGGCAATCGCCAGTGGAAAATTCCAGGGAGCAATAACCACCGCTAAGCCCCGTCCCCGATAGGCATAGCGATTGGTCTCACCCGGTAAATCTCGACTGTAGCCTACCGCTAACCGCTCCATTTCATCGGCATAGTACCGACAGAAATCAATCGCTTCTGAAACTTCTGCATCGGCTTCCGGCAATACCTTTCCCACTTCCAGCACAATCCAGGCAGCCAGTTCATGGCGACGCCGTTCCATTAAGTCGGCGGCTTGATGGAGGAGGCGTACTCGCTCCTGGGCAGGGGTTGTCTGCCAACTGGCGATCGCAGTGGTCGCCGCTTTTATCGCTTGTTCAGCCTGGGGGATCATGGCTTGTCCCACCTGTCCAATCACCTGGGTGAGTTGAGAAGGATTAATTGAGGGCTGGACTCGTTCCGTGGTCACCGCTTTCCCTGCAATCCAAGGCCAGTAGGGTTGCCCTAATTCCTGACAGACCTGTTGTAAAGCTTGTTGGGCCTGCTCTCGGGCTGCGGTCTGGGAATAGTCCGTATTGGCTACGTTGTGAAAGGGGGTATCTACACGCGGATCGAGCAGGGCAGTATGCTGATCCGCCGAGCGTTGCCGATTCTCATGCCTGACCCGTGGCGGCGCTAAAAGGCTTGCTGAATCGGGGTTCTCAACTCGTTGTCTGAGAAATGAGGTATTGGCGGTGTTTTCCAGTAACCGTCGGATCAGGTAGGCCATACCCGGTAGGAGCGGGCCATAGGGACAATACACTCGGACCCGATGCCCAAGATCAGCCATCGCTGCGGCCAGCGGATCGGCCATCCCGTAAAGGACTTGGAGTTCATAGCGATGTTTGGGGATTTGGAGATAGTTTGCGATCGCAATGGCGTGGGCTTGCGATCGCACATTGTGGCTACCAATCGCAGCAGCAACTATCTCATGGTTCTCCAATAACGTCAGGGTCATGGCTTCAAAGTTGACGTCGGTCTCCGCTTTGTTATTAAAGACAGGCTGAGGCCAATGGTTTTGAATCGCCTTAATCGTTTCTTGGTCCCAATAAGCCCCCTTTACTAGCCGAATCGTGATCGGGGTACCCCGCTCCTGCGCCCAATCCATCAACTCTTGCAAATCCTGCTTGCTATCGCGCAGGTAGGCTTGGAGCGTTAGGCCAATATCCGTTCGGTCTCTAAATTCTGGCTCTAATAGTAGATCTTTTAGAATGGTAAGGGTCAAATCCTTATAGACAAACTGCTCCATATCGAAGTGAACCGCGACCCCCAGTTTTTGGGCGTGACGCAGAAGGGTGCGGAGGTGTTGACTGACGGTTTCCTGACTCCCTTGGGCATCCAGCGGATCAAATTGCGAGTAAAAGGCCGTGAGTTTGACGGAAACCTGGACCTTAGGTAAAGCCACCCCTTCTGCCCGATCGATGGGAGTGATATCTGGCCAGGTTTGTGATGTCTGGGCTAGCTGGGTCATCAGGTGCAGATACCCCTGTAAATAGGCAGCCGCTTCTACTTCCGTAATCACTGCTTCCCCCAGTCGGTCCAGGGTGAACGCCAAATGACGTTGACGCAGTTGCATGAGGCGGGGCAAGGTTTGCGGCAGCGTCTCTCCCACAATGTATCGATGGGCCAAGGTGGTGACCGCTGATTTGAAGATTATTGCTGCCACCTTCCCCGATATCGAATGGGGTTTTGCCCAGCCCAGAAGCCGCTTTAGCCCTCCCGGGAATTCTAGATCGGACAGTGCCAGATATTCATGTAAGTGACGAGTAATATCGGCTTTGTCCGTCAGGGAGGGTAACACATCAATGAGGCGAAAGAGCTGGACCTGCAATGTTGGATGGATCATGGCCCAAGCCAGCAGGTGATCATCCCAGCGAGGCATCCTTCCTAGGGAGGATGGACGATTCATCTGCTCCAGTAAGCGGTGAGCAATCCGTTGGGTTTCTGGTTCGAGGGTCTCACGGCTAGTGAACATGGTTCCCTCCTCTATCTATGACAAGTACAACCTATCTCCATTATTGCGATTGGCAATGGAGATATGGACTTATACCAGCCTCTAAGAGGGTGTTTTTGTTGGGTTATGGGAATAAAGATGTCATGGATTTGAGCATTTCAGGTACAGTTCTACATTTTGATGGCATCACTTCTATAGACGAGACTGCTCAGGCAAAGACGCATCTGTACCTTAGAGAGACCGACCCATCATTTGTTCTTTCGTTTTTTGTTCTTGGGTTTCACAGCTCCGAAACCCGTCGTTTTCTTCCCTGACGTCTTCCGGTTCTGTGATAAGGCGCCTTTGCCAAAGGTGTGTAATTTACCTTGTTCAGGTTGCAACTCAATGGGCATATTTGCCCATCGGCGGACATTCTCCATCCATTCCGGTTCCTGATGCTGAAGTTCCTCTGGAGAAAAGTCCACTTCTGATGCCAGTCCTAACGCAATCTGCACTCTTGCCCAACTGCCACAAAACATTTCGTCCATTGGGCCTTCCTTGTAAGCCCGTTCAATCATACTGACGGCTTCAGTCGCTTTTAAGTTGATTAATTCGATGACTAAACTTCCATTCGTCTCTGCTGCTTGTTCCTTATGTCGAGCCAGCGCCGTCGTTAATTCATCAATGCATTCTTGTCGATAATCAGGGTTTAGTTGTGCAATTTTGGTGAGTCCTGAAGCGGCCGTAGATATCCCCAGCCAAGGGCGTTTCCCCTCAGCTAGATAACCCGAGAGTATAGGAATACAGGTTGGGCCTATTTTTCCCAAGATCATGGGCAACTCTTCCCTTAACAAGTCATACTCACTATCAAAGAGAGCCAACAGTGCTTGAATCGCTTTCTCTGTTTTGAGTTGACCTAGTGCACGACAAGCATGCATGGGGGAGTAGCCCTCTCCATTATCATCCCAGTTCAAGTTTTCTTCAGCAGCGAGTCGGCTGAGTTCAGGGATATGAGCTTCCGTAAATCCAAAGTCTTGGAGATAATCAATAGCCTCGGGGCTATTTAAATCTTCAGGATATCCTTGAGTGAGGAGTTGGGCTACAGGATCTTGGTAAGCAGGGGTAGGCATAGCTTCAATGACAGAAAGCGCGTCAGTAGTAGCGTAGACTTAGTTGGCTTTGTATGCCAATTCATCGACCTCATAAACATACCCCGATCAGGCGCAGCAAACGTTTGGATGACGGCCATTAAAAATATGGTTAACCATATCGATAAAAAGCTTGGGTACTGTGTTGCCCGAGGTTTTGGATATGCGATCACAAGTCTATTGTTAACTGCCATACCTTTGGGCGAACCGTCTATGGCAGCCACCCCCAAATTGGCTCAGCAGAATATTTCCCTGGCCCAACCCTTTCAAGATCTCAAGGTCAACGGCTCGATTTTGATTTACGACCTCAAACGCAACCGCACCTATCAGCACAATCCGGCCCGTAATACCCAGCCGTTTTTACTTTAAAATCCTTAACTCCCTGATTGCTTTAGAAACAGGGGTGATTGCTAATGATCTCGCCATTTTGACCTGGGATGGAGTAGAACGCAGTATCCCCACCTGGAATCGAGACCTCAATTTGCAAACGGCGTTTAAGGTATCGGCGGTCTGGTTCTATCAGGTATTAGCGCGTCGCATTGGCTTTCAGCGGATGCAGCAGTGGGTCACCCAAGTTAGCTATGGCAACCAGTCGATTGGCAAGGCCGATGAGATTGATACCTTTTGGCTGACGGGGGATTTGCGGATTTCACTGAGATTGATACCTTTTGGCTGACGGGGGATTTGCGGATTTCACCGACCGAACAGATTCAGTTTCTCCAGCGGTTGTATCGCAATGAACTCCCCTTTTCAGACCGTGCGATCGCAACCGTGAAGGACATCATGATTGTAGAGCAAACGCCTGAATATACTATCCGGGCTAAGACAGGATGGGCACTTGCTCCGGGCATCGGTTGGTATGTCGGTTATGTGGAACAACATGATAATGTCTATTTCTTTGCCACCAATCTCGATATCCGTGATCAAAAAGATTTACCTGCCAGGGCAGAAGTAACTCGTCGATGCTTGAAAGCTTTAAGCCTGCTGTAGAAGGTCTACTATCCTCGTAGCCAACCCATCATGCTGCATTCCTCCGATGCAACAGCGCTTTTCCCAGGGTTGGGCATTTATTTGGAGACGTGAAATCGTCTCTGAATCCGTTTGCGGTAGACGGCAAATAGCAGAAGCGAACTCATAATCAATAGGTGGATCTGAAATGCTGCATTAGCAATATTCCAAACGGGAATGGAAGGCAGCACCAGTAACACGCTTAAGAGGCTGGCAATAAACATCGCACCTGTCTCGGTTTCTGGGTATTTCCAGGTTTTAATTAATGTTGGGAAAGACGCAAAAATATCACCGATAATGGCACAGAGAATGGCGAGTTGCGGAGACGCGATCGCAAACCACACCATCACGGCTAACAGCGAGAAAACGCCACAAGTCAAATCAAAGACGCTCATTTTCCAATAGCTGCGTTTATTGACAAAAGAAGCTAAAAAGATCAGCAAAGGCAGCAACCCAGCCATAAAAATGCGGAGGGTAGCCCAACGATCAGCCCCCGCCGTCAACGCCGCCGCTGTACTGATTAGGGGGGACAACGCCCACATGAACCAAGACACCCGGTTGGGTTTTGTCTGACCCGCCAGCGTATCGCGAATATAGGCAGACGCGCCTGCGGCACTGATGAGCACACCAAAGACGACCAACCAATGAGTGAACGGTAAACCTAGCATTCAGCCATGTTATCGTCCAGCAGCCATGACCTGACCACGCTGACAGAATCTTCTGTCAGTGGTCCCCACGACACAAATGCTTAAGATTGGGGCAATCATCTTGGGAGCCTTTGTACTGCCACTGCTAAGACACCTGGATCAATCTTAGGACTAAATGCTATATTCAAATACGCAATGGCGGGCGTAGCCAAGTGGTTAAGGCAGTGGATTGTGGTTCCACCATTCGTGGGTTCGATTCCCATCGTCCGC
>JANQPU010000435.1 GCA_028285315.1 Acaryochloris sp. IP29b_bin.176 | reverse complement strand
CTTTCCTGAAAGTACTGATACTACGTTGCTACTGATCACAACATTTAGCCAGAGGAAACGAGGAATCAACGGTTACAGGCATTTAGTCGCACATCGCCTGTCGAACAAGTAAGGTGGAGAATGGTCTTGGCTTTTATGCCGATGCATGTTGAAAAAAAGATGGTTGTTGTGCGGCACTGGTCGACAAATAGACCTGAGTGACTCATCAGTCATCTTAAGGGAATCGAATGTGCTACAAACATCGGTTGGTCTAATGGCAGTTCATGCTCAAGAAAGAGTAAGAAATAAGCACGAATCTCCGCAGCACCTATTTCTCGGGGATAATGCTTCTTCTGAAAAAGGATAAATCCGCGAATGTCGTAGATGTATGATTTTTCAGCCTTTCGCTTGAAATGCCTGAGTCTCGCTGCTTGACGGACCTGAATCAAGTAGACGTGGGGGCTGATTTTCAGCAAGGTATAAGAGCGCTATCCTTTATACAGTCGACTTTATAAGCCCGTTGCCATCCTCAAAAGACAGTCCGACATGCACTTTTATCATCTCTATGGCCTGAACCTTCAGTCGACCTTGCTTATTCCAGCATTAACCGAGATTTCACCTCCAGCTTTAAATCCTGATGTCACTATCCAGATCGTGACTGATGGCTGTATCCATCATTATGTACCTCAAGAGGTTACCCAAGAACCGATTGCCCTTCAGATCCATCCAACTGATGCATTAGTGTATTTGCAAGATATAGGGGTTTTTATTATTCAGGGGGGCTGCAAAATCGTGCTTGTCGCTACCCAGGACGCGAACCCAGAGCAAATTTGTCAGGCATTATTGGGAGTCGTGTTAGCCGTTCTCTTTTATCAACGGGGACTGTATATTCTTCATGCCAGTGCAGCTGCGATCGGAACAATCGCCATTGCCTTTCTAGGAGATTCTGGTGCTGGCAAATCTTCGGCTCTGGCAGCTGTTCTAGATCAGGGGTTTATGGGAGTCACCGATGACCTAACAGCTGTTCAAATTGGTGCAGGTGATGCCACAATTCACTCTGGTGTCCCCAGAATGAAGTTGTCTGCAGCGGTAGCCCATAAATTGAAATTAGCTGAGCCAGTTACACAGGCTGGCGAAGAATCCATGTTCTCTTTTTCACCTGCTAGCAACGCAGATACATTTGCCCTGCGAAACTTGTACGTCTTGGAGTATGGACTAGACTGGTCAATTGAACCGATTCCCCAGCCACAAGCGATCATTGAACTGCTGCGATTTTCTGGCTTAAAGTCCGTTTTGCCTATCCGTAACCGCCATTATTTTAAGCAAGCTGCGCAACTGGCCAATAGTGTCAGTCTGTATAAGCTCCGGCGACCTCAAGATCTGAGCCAACTCCCGCAAATGCCCGAATTATTAAAAGACCATATGAGGAGTACCCATTCTGAGAAATATTCGTTAAAGTATGAGGTAGTAAAATAGAGTCCCATCACAGAATAAATGTAATCGACATGAAAAAAGCTTGGACTTCCCCAAAATTAGAAATTCATGGGGCAATTGAAGAACTCACCCAAGTAAACTTAGATGACTTGCAAAGGATGGGACCCTTCGCGCTTCCCGATCAAGCTTTCGATCTACTGGCCAGCTTAGGTGGTCTCAATTAAAGTCTCAATTACAAAAGTGGTGGCTGGATCCTCAGTCTTAGCCTAGTTAAAGTCTCTGCTAGATAAAATTTTGGGCTCCTGTATCGCGGCCTAAGTGCCAATTGAGTTTTCGAACTCTACGTAATAAGCGCTATTTTCTAGTCCTCCTATTCTGTAATGGATTGGGGGATTTACAGTTTTATATTCCTGATCTGCTTATCGGTTTACCCTACCGCCTAAAAATACCCTTCAGGTTAAGATGTTTGGGTTTTCGCAGTTTGGCCAAATAAAACCTTTCTATTTTCGTCAGTCATTGTGGCTGACTGACTGGCCTGCTTGCCTTTTTCATAAGCTGTAATGGTTGCAGGTTTGTTTTGGATATATTGAAACCATCGATCAATCTCGGGAAATTCTTCTAACTGTTGACCTTGCCATTTGTACGGTACGATCCAGGGATAACAAGCCATATCCGCAATGGAGTAGTCTCCAGCAATAAAATCTCTATCTTGGAGATGCTGATTCAAAACGCCATACAACCGATTCGTTTCATTGGCGTATCGGGTAATCGCATAAGGAAGCTTCTCTGGTGCATATTGAGAGAAATGGTGATTTTGCCCTGCCATTGGGCCTAATCCACCCACTTGCCAAAATAGCCACTCCTGGACTGTATTGCGCTTCCGTATATCTTGTGGCAGAAATTTGCCGGTTTTTTCAGCCAGATACAATAAAATAGCGCCAGATTCAAAGACTGAAATCGGTTCGCCCCCATCTGTAGGGGTGCGGTCGACAATCGCGGGTATCCGATTATTGGGTGAGATTTTGAGGAAATCAGGCTGAAACTGATCACCCGCACCAATATTGATCGGCATAATCTGGTAGTCTAGCCCTGACTCTTCCAGGAACAGCGTTATTTTATGCCCGTTGGGAGTTGGCCAATAGTACAGCTCAATCATTGTTTCAGAAAGGATTTCAGGATAGATGGGTGGGAGTTGCGATCTCGTTTATGTCTGCATGACGCTGGACTGTTCAAGCGCCAAGGTAATGTGCAGATGCTAACTTATTCCTCGGCAGAAAAAAGAGCCGAAGTTGCTAGGATCAACAACCCGGCAGAGGCAACGAATGGCCCCAGTAACTTCACCCAAAAGAGAGTTTGCCTAACACTATAGGCAAATAAATAGATCCGCAAATTCGTAAATGTATTGGGGACAATGGTAATGCTGGCAATGTCAGAACGGAGGATTGCAGACTGTTTGAACACAATCTGGTGACCCATCGGCGTCTTGCTCCATAGGAAATAAGCAATTACCCCTAAGATTAAAGATAAAAAGATTGTGATTGGCGTTTTCCCTCTATCCATTCCTTTCTAAAATTCAGTGTCAATTTCATGTGTGAACCGTATCCCATTCTCATGATAGTCACAATCATCAAACTGAATGCTAGGGAAGGAATGGACGGTTGTTCGCGTTTGGCATTTCAGCCTATGGAAGCCTTGAAGGTAGTAGAACTACTGCTGATGAGCAAGAAACACAACAATTCTAGTCAAACTAAATCTCCTTAAACCTATGTCTGAAAATGAACTAGAACCCACTCTGCAGCATCAATACATCACTACAAACCATGTGCGGTTGCACTATGTGACTCAGGGGGAAGGGCCACTGATGCTGATGTTGCATGGTTTTCCCGAGTTTTGGTATTCTTGGCGGCACCAAATTCCTGTTTTTGCTCAGGATTATAAGGTCGTGGCGCTAGATCTACGGGGGTATAACGATAGCGATAAACCTAAGAATGTCAGTGCTTATCGGCTGCCAGAGCTGGTTAAGGATGTGCAGGGTGTGATTCAAGGGTTGGGTTACGACAAATGCATCTTAGTGGGCCACGATTGGGGTGGTGCAATTGCCTGGCACTTTGCCTATGCTCACCCAGAGATGCTGCAAAAATTGATCGTCATGAATTTGCCCCATCTCGCTAAGTTCCAGGAAGCCTTACGAAGTAATCCCCAACAGATGCTGCGCAGCTGGTATATCGGCTTTTTCCAAGTGCCGATGTTGCCGGAACTGATGTTTCAAGCGAATGACTATCGTGCGATCGCATCTGCGTTTGCAGAACGAGCCACGAACAAAAATGCCTTTAGCACCGCAGATTTAGAAGCTTATAAAGATGCGGCTGCCAAGCGAGGCGCACTCACCGCTATGATCAACTACTATCGCAGCAACCTCGATACTCTACTGACATCAGAAGATTGGGGGATATTGGAGGTTCCAACCCTGTTGCTGTGGGGGGAAGATGACTTTGCTTTAGGGAAGGAACTCACCTACGGCACAAAAGACTATGTCCGCGATTTAGAATTGCATTACCTCAGTCAGTGTAGCCACTGGATCCAGCAAGAACAACCAGAGCTGGTTAATCAATATATGCGCACTTTCTTGATGGGTTAAAACCAGTGGAATCCCACGAAAATATCACCATTGCTGAATATCAGGCCACTGCCAACAGTTTCCGGGAGGGGACTTGGGACCATGATGTCTCCCAGAATCGGCAGGCATTGGTGAAATGGATGCCCCGTAATCCCGGTCGCATTCTGGATTTAGGATGCGGACCGGGCCGCGATCTCCTAGCGTTCAAGACAGCAGGACATGAAGCTATTGGTTTAGATGCCACCCCCGCCTTTGTGGAAATGGCCCAGCAAACGGGTTGTGAAGTTTGGCAGCAGACCTTCCTAGATCTGCATCTACCTGACTGTTACTTTGATGGGATTTTTGCCAACGCTTCCTTATTGCATGTGCCCCAAGGATCGATGGAGCCAGTCCTTCAGAAGTTATGGCAGTCTTTAGCGACCCAAGGAGCTATCGTTCTGTCTATGGCGCGGGGCAATCAAGAAGGCTTTGTGAGTCGCCCCTCTGGTCAGCGGTTTGTCTCTTATTGGGAATATGAAACTCTAGCCCCCTTAGTGCAAGCAGCAAGATTTTCCATAGTAGAGCACTACTACCGCCCACCGGGACTTCCTCAAGATCAACAGTCCTGGGTGGTGATTGTAGCTATCAAATCTCAGCTTGAGGGCTGATGGTGTTTGGCTAAAAACCGATCGAGCTGGTTGGCAAACAGTTGGCGATCGCGTTGGTTTAAAGCAGGTGGCCCTCCGGTGATGAGTCCACCTTCTCGCAACTCTTCCATAAAGTTACGCGTAGCTAAGCGTTCTCGCATATTGTTTTGGGTATAGAGTTCGCCTCTGGGATTCAGGGCGTGACCTGACTTTTTAATTACAGCAGCAGCAAGAGGAATGTCAGCCGTGATTACTAAATCTCCTGCCTGCAGATGCTCAACAATATGCTTGTCAGCCCCATCGAAACCAGCAGGTACTTGAACAGCGTCAATGTAATTCGATGCAGGTGGGTTGAGATATTGATTCGCTACTAGCGTGAGGGAAATTTGGACCCGATTGGCCGCTCGATACAGAATTTCTTTGATGGCATTCGGGCACGCATCAGCATCAACCCAAATTTTCATAATTTTCTTCCCGTTTTATCCCTGATGTCGCGTTTGCTGTCTGACCCACAAGGTTTAATGCCACTTCAACGTAGATGGTTCCAGTAATTTAACCAGTCTAGCCTTCCTGTAAATTAGGATAATGGCATCATCCAGAAACTTTTGACGGGTTAGATGCAGTTGCCGTCTTTGTTGGGGGAAGGAAACAACAGCCTTATCCCTCCGTTGCAATCACGCTTGGGTCAAGTATACTCACTGCCTGCAATGAAGGTGAGCAATGATCAGTTTCTTTTGATTTCTGATTCATGTGATTTGACTTTAAGAATATTTTTGGGATTAGGAAAATTTCCCTCAATAAGATAGCGATAGACTGTGAGTGCACTCTCCTCTGGGGTTTCCATGCCGAATCGTCTTGCCCAATCTGCTAGCCTGTACCTGCGCAAACATGCTGACAACCCGATTGACTGGTGGCCCTGGTGTGAAGAGGCCCTAGCCCGAGCTGCCCAAGAGGATAAGCCTATCTTTTTGTCGGTGGGTTACTCCAGTTGCCATTGGTGTACGGTCATGGAAGGGGAAGCCTTCTCCAATCTCGAGATTGCCGAGTTCATGAATGCGCAATACATCCCCATTAAGGTCGATCGAGAAGAGCGGCCTGATATCGATAGTATCTACATGCAAGCGGTACAGGCAATGACCGGGCAGGGCGGATGGCCCCTGAATATGTTTTTGACGCCAGGCGATTTGGTGCCCTTTTACGGCGGTACCTATTTCCCTGAGGAACCGCGGTACGGACGCCCCGGATTTCTGCAAGTCTTAGAAGCAATTCGGGGCTTTTATGATAATGAAAAGCAAAAGTTAGCTACCCAAAAGGAAAAGTTGAGTGGGTATCTACAAAGTTCAACCGTCCTGAGCCCCGTTAGTGAACTACAACCTGAGCTACTGAGTAAAGGGATTGCCAAAAATACGGTGGTGCTCAGCAATAAAACACCAGGGCCTAGCTTTCCAATGATTCCCTACGCTGCGATCGCACTGCACGGATCGCGCTTTTCAACCCCAGAACAAGAGCAGGTTCAACAAGCCTGCCGTCAGCGAGGGTTGGATTTGGCCTTGGGTGGAATTTATGACCATGTGGCCGGAGGCTTCCATCGCTACACCGTAGATCCAAACTGGACTGTGCCTCATTTTGAAAAAATGCTCTACGACAATGGCCAGATTGTTGAATATTTAGCCAATCTGTGGAGTACAGGTGTTGAAGAACCTGCTTTTGAGCGGGCTATTGCCGGTACGGTGGCTTGGCTCAAGCGAGAAATGACGGCAGAGGCAGGCTATTTCTATGCGGCTCAAGATGCCGATAACTTTGTCAAGACTGATGATCCAGAACCCGAAGAAGGCCGCTTCTACACCTGGACTTATGAGGAGCTGACAACGATCCTCACATCAACGGTATTGGCGGAGATGAGAGATGCCTTTTATCTGAGCCCGGAAGGCAACTTTGAAGACGGCTTGATTGTCTTACAGCGGCAGCAATCTGGAGTGTTAAGCACACAAGTAGAAGAAGCTTTACGAACCCTCTTTCAAGTACGGTATGGGGAGCGCCCCGAGTCACTGACGACTTTCCCACCCGCAATTAATAACCAGGTGGCTAAAACCCACCCTTGGCCTAGTCGGATTCCCCCAGTGACCGATACCAAAATGATTGTGGCCTGGAATAGTTTGATGATTTCAGGCTTGGCCCGAGCTACAGCAGTCTTTCAACAACCCGGCTATCTGGCGTTGGCAACCCAAGCCGCCACCTTTATTCTCGACCAGCAATGGTCAACAGGACGGCTACATCGCGTCAACTACGATGGCGAAATTGCCGTCATTGCCCAATCGGAAGACTATGCGCTTCTGATCAAAGCGCTTCTGGATCTGCATCAAGCCTGCCAAAGTCTGGCAGTGGATCAAGCCCATCGCTGGTTGGAGGCCGCACAAACGATGCAAGCGGAATTTGATGAGCATTTATGGGCGGTAGAAGGGGGGGGCTATTTCAACACCAGCAGTGAGACTTCAGAAGAATTGTTGATTCGGGAGCGGAGTTGGTTGGACAACGCCACGCCTGCGGCCAATGGGGTTGCGATCGCAAATCTGATCCGTTTAAGTCTGGTTTGCGATCGCACAAATTATCTTGACCAAGCAGAACAGGCTCTACAAACCTTTGGGCAAGTAATGGATTCCTCCACACAGGCTTGTCCCAGCCTTTTTGTGGCCTTGGATTGGTATTTTCATCGCACATCTGTTCGAACCTGTGAAGAGTTCACCGCCTTGGCATCCACTTATTTACCCACTGCTATGTATACCCAATCGACTGATTTACCCCCTGATGCAATGGGCTTAGTCTGCCAAGGCTTCAGTTGCCTGGAACCTGCTACCACTCAAAGGGAACTGAAACAGCAAATTTCTGAAAGTCTTACTCGACATCAGGCCTAGGTTCTGGACTCACTGCCCCCACAGAGGCTTCACTCCTCTCTTCTGCTGCAATGTCCACGTTCTGGACTACATAAGGCAAAAACGCCCCTTTCAGTCCCCGTTTAATCCGTTCTGAGGTTTCTTCAAACAAGATAAATAGGGGATACATTTTTTCTGCACCCTCATTAAAAATATGTTGGAACTGCTGTGGCATCTCCCAGGTATAGCCTCGGCTGAGCGAGACTTGCGTTTGACGCCAGCGACCTACCAGATCAGAGAAATCTTCCTGAGGGCGATGAATAAAAACGAGGATTTCTACCCCTGTTTTGATTTTCCATTCTGGATCACACATCAATAAGGAGAGATCGCAGGGGAGTGTAATTAGCTCGTAGGGACTATCGGAGGATTTTAGTTCAGATTGAGGAATTCTACGCCTCACTTGGACTACGGGAAGGGGAATGGTGATCACACTATCCCGAGACCGTCGAATACTGGGAATCTTTTCAAAGTAGGGACGATGCTGCCTCAGCAGCTCTACCGCATGATGATGATTACTAAACGTTGCCAGCAACTCTTCATAGTGGGATTGATAGACTGGCATATTCCTAACTGATTGATCTTCTTTATCTAGTAATACCCGCCCAAAGCCAAAGATTTACGATACAGCCTCTTTCGAAAATGCTGAAGCGTTAATTTTTGAGTTCGTCAAAGTTTGTTTTTTTATCGTCTCATTAAAGTAAACATATTTTTCAATGTTCAAGAGATTTAAATGTTTTGAAAATAAAAGCAGTTCTCAGAACATCCATAGGATTGATTGCAACGACTATTGGTGTTGACCCTAATGACTGAAACTTTGTAGACACTAATCTGTCAGTCTATGGATGAGCCGTTAGGCATATCGCTTTAAATCCAAACCTACAAATTAGACGTATGGACAATATATGAATTTGTTCAGGCTCATATGAAGCTCATATGAACAGGTGTAATAGGCCAGATGCTAATCACTTGGATTCCTGCAGGGCTAGGAACTAACCCGAAAGTAGTCGTTTACAGGCGTGACCAAGCCTAACAACACCTCCTTAGATATTTCTTTGTGTTCAGTACTTGTTGAACCTGGAGGATGATCATGTTTCACCCCATATCCAAGAAAAATCGATCGTCGGAGCAGAGTCTTGCTCTCACAGAGTCCTGTGACCAATCCATGGTAGTAGTGGATGCAGCCGTCACCCACTACCAAGATTTGCTTGCCAATCATTCAAGCGGCTTGGACATTCATATCCTTGATGCCCACAAGGATGGCATTGCCCAACTCCAGGCCCTTTTATCGATGTACCAGCCTCTATCAAGCCTCCACTTAATTTGTCAGGGCGCACCAGGCAAATTGCGATTGGGAACCACCTTACTCAGCGAGGTGAATCTTTGGGCTTACGCTGATAACATTCGCCAATGGCGAATCAGTTTGAATAATGATGCTGAAATTTTTATTTACGGATGTGATCTAGCCGCTAACCGAGTTGGGCGAGCTTTTGTCTCTTGGTTACAATTCCTCACAGGTGCTGACATCCGAATACTTTGAGTGAATTGGCTATTACTTTAGAACGGCTCTGCTTTGTGAATAGATTGGACGACTTGATCTTTGGGAATAATCGCAGTGGCTGCATCACTGGAATGTTTGGGCAATCCTTCTGGATGACAAGCATCCCAGACACTAGCCATAACCTGAACCGCGACTTCTAGAGGAATCTGCTTGAGGGTTTCACTATGATGAAATTTGAGGCTGATTGCCAATTGCTTTCGCAGTACCAAGGTCTCATCTATCCCGCCCGTTTTGTCATTCATGATACTCAACAGCTCAGACTATGATCATTATGACTAGTGTCACGCCAATCCACCCAATAGCCTAAGTTTGCAACAAATTCTTGAAATCCAAGCTCATCCCTTGGTTCCGTAATCACATCAGTAGCTTCACTCAGGTGATGATTGATTCTCAAAAGATGGAAATAAAGTACGCCCACTCCATCATAGCCAAGATACACTATCTGACTGCGCCATGATTCTCTCTTCGGTGGTCCGCTGTTTAGGACACAGTACTAATCAAAACAACGCTTCTGAACTCGGAGAGAATGAACGTTCAAATTTTCTGGAGAGCTCGGCGGACAGACTCTTCGGAGATGTGAGTGGGGCTATGGGTCAGTTTAGAAATTACCAAAAATAGGCATAATCCGATTAGAGGACTAATAAGGGTAGGAATGCCATCAAACTCGGCAGTAAAAACGCTATTTGGTATATATAAAAGCGTATTCTTAATCCCAAACGTCACAGGCATGAGCATAAACAACAATAGTCGAGTGAGGGACCCGACAATGATGCAAGCTAAAGCCCCCTCTTTAGTGGCTTTGGGGTAGAATAATCCACCGGCTAACGGGACCAACAAACCCGCGAATCCCAGATCAAAGGCTAACAGTAGCAACACACCTGTTTGGGGAACTTTCAACGCGAAAAATACCCCCATTGCAGTAATGACCACTGCCATCGAGCGGGTCAAAGCTAGAAGACGGTCACCACTAGCACTATGGCTGTTATGTCGGATACCCAGAATATTGTGAGCAATTACAGAGGAAGTCCCTAAAATAGCCCCATCTGCCGTTGAAAGAGAGGCCGACAGAATCGCCACAATCACCAATAAAGCCAAAAAAGAAGGCACTACATTCTGCAATAATGCATAAAGGATAGGGCCATCAGTTGTAACACCTGATGCTGACAGAATCCCCGGTGCAGACAAGGCAATAATTGAGAAGGGGACGCCAATAATCACGGTGCCGAGGGCACCAATCAAACAAGCTCTTTGAGCCGTTTCGGGACTTTCTGCAGAAAAGATGCGAGCCATGAAGTCAATGGCAACAATATCTCCTAACCCAAGTGCCAGCAAGGTTGCCCAATTCACAAGGGAACCTGCGCCTGGGTTGGTCATCTGTTCAAGGGCCATGGGGCCTGTACCTGCGGGAATATTGAAGCCAAAGTTCAATCCCACATAACTAAATAGACAAAGGGAACCCACCAAAGCTATCAACACTTGAATGGCATCTGTATAGGCAACGGCAAATAACCCACCACTCGCTGTATAGATCAAAACAATGACAGCTAGCAATATGACGCCCACGGTGTAGGACATTCCTAAAAAGGTTTCGAAAAGATATCCACCAGCCACTAGATTTCCTGCTAACAAGAAAGAGAAGCTGATGACCATCAGTACTGCCGCAACCCATTCGGTCGTTCGTCCATACTTCACACGATAGAAATCCGGTAAGGTGATCAGCCCCATTCGGTTCATCGGCTTCGCAAAAAATAAGGCGGTTAGGAACAGACACAATGCTAGCCCCAGCGGCAGCGAGGCTCCTGCCCAAAAGCCAAATTCTGAGGCTAGATCCGTATTCCCAAGGGTGGCATTTGAGTCAACGGATTGGGCCATCAAGGTGGCTGCAGCAAGAGGTAAGGTGAGTCCTCGTCCTGCCACTAAAAAGTTGACACTGTCTCCTTTAATTTGTTTAGAGGCATAAACGCCGATGCCCAGAGTTGCTACTAGGAATGCAATAATACCCCCAGGGAGCAATGATTCAGCCATGTTGGATTTACCTATGTCAAGTGGAATTACCCATGGTTGACATCATAGAGATAGGCAAAGTCAAACACTGTATCAATATCAACAAATCTTTTGAGATCAGGCCATTGCATGAATTCGTTATTTCACTTGGGCTTGGCCAGCTGTGGTTGGGCACCAAGCTCCATCAACTGCAGTCCCTCTTAAGAGCGATTAATGCATGCTAGCCAAGCTATCAAATATTTCACGCATTGGATCTGAGTTCTGAGTTTCTAGATGGGTCTGTACTCGCTGAGTTAGCAGGGCCGCGATCATCATAAATCCACCACCTAAGACAACGGCGGCTAGACGATCTCCGGCAAAAATATGGCTCATTATCCATCCCAGACCTAGGGCGGCAACGATTTCTGGTAAAACGATGAAGAAGTTGAAAATTCCCATGTATAGACCGCTTTTGCTGGAGGGTAACGTGTTAACCAACATTGCGTAGGGGAGAGAGAGCATACTTGCCCAGGCAATACCTACTCCAATCATAGGTAGCAACAGAACATATTGATTGTGAATCCATAATAAGGAGCAGAGACCTAAGGCACCACACATTAAACATAGGGAATGGGTTCTTTTAAGGCTGATCTGCCTCGTTAATTTGGGCAGGGTGAAGGAAAAAAGGCAGCAAACGCCGTTGTACATGGCAATGCATAATCCTGCCCATTCGATACCTGTGGAGTAGAGCAAGGTTCCTTCTGAAGTTGCACCGAAGATGTTGTGTGCGATCGCAGGTGGAAAATATAAGAATACGCAAAACATCCCGAACCAGCTACAGAACTGTACCCAAGCCAATTGGCGCATGGTAGCGGGCATCTCTCGTAAGGCGATACCAATATCCAATACTATGCCTTTCGAATCCGTTTGAGTCTGTTGTGGATGAGACGCTTCAAACTCCATCGGTAGGGGTTCATCCGTGGTAACAACGGTCCAAACCACTGATCCTAGAAAGATCAAAGCCCCGATATAAAAGGAAAGCTTGACGGCCACAGGCACAGTATGGAAATTCTCTTCGGATTCAATGACACCCAACCCATGGTGCAATAACCACGGCAAGGCTGACGCAATCACCCCTGCTAATCCATGAAAAATACCTTGAATCGTGAATCCTAATGTGTGTTGCTCCTCTGGCAGCAAATCTCCCACAAAGGATCGGAACGGCGTCAGGCTGATATTGGCGGAGGTATCGAGAATCCACAACAGCCCCACAGCCATCCATAGACTGGGGGCATTCGGCATCAGGATTAAGGCAATAGAACCTGCGATCGCACCAACTAGGAAATAAGGTCGCCGGCGCCCCAATGGCCCCCAAGTATGGTCACTTAGGTACCCAATAATGGGTTGCACAATGAGCCCTGTGAGGGGAGCTGCTAACCAGAGTAAGGGGAGTTGATGGACATGGGCTCCTAAATTTTCAAAGATACTGCTGGTGTTGGCCATTTGCAGGCCCCACCCAAACTGAATACCAAAAAAGCCAAAACTCATGTTCCAGAGTTGCCAAAAGCTGAGTTTGTGTGCTTTTTCAGGGACTGATGTGCACTCGCTATTGCCTGGCTTATCGATTCCCTGCCCTACCGTAATCATAGAGGGCACCTACAGCTCAACAATCTAGACAAGAAATATTTGATAAACACAACCTCAGAAACAGCAGTAGCAGCCTTGCATATTCTCTCTCATGCTCATCAAGGCGGATACGAAAGGCAATATTTTCCTTCAAGGAAATTTTTAATGGCTTGTTTATCCACCCTAGTGTTCCCTAAAAAGGCCCTTCAGTGATGGAGATCACCTTGAAATATTAACAAACGCAAGAAATATTTTTATTGATTTATATTTATTAGAAGTTAATCCTTGATATTACGAGATAAAGTTCTTCTTGAGAAGCGCTCATATGGAGGAAAGCGTTCCTGCATCAGACAAGCTCAGTCAATTAATTCTCTGATTTTCAATCTCTTTGACAAGCAAGAGAGCTTTAGACTGATAGCCCAATTTTCCATATAGCGATAATGCAGGATATGCATTCGTAAAAACCTGTAAGCCAATCTGTTGATCGCCTCGCTGACCAGCCCAATCTTCAGCCATTTGTAATAAGGCTGTCCCTAGCCCTTGCTTTCGGTACTCTGGATCGACGTAGAGGATAAAAATATGAGTGTAAGCATCACCCGTGACTTGGTCAACAGCCGTTCCTAACCATAGACAGGCAACAACTAGCTGGGAACCCTCTTTAGGCGTGACTAGCCAATAGGGGGTATTGGCAGACCAATACTGATCAATGACGGCTCGAAGATGTTGATAATCATGGCTTGGGTAGAGTTCTTTATAGGTGCGTTGCATGAATTGCAGTAACAAGTACTGCTCAGCCTTCGTCCCCAAACGCACTTTAAACCCCGGAACTAAGGAGTTATCCAAGATTGATCCTGAACAATATAACGAGAAACCAGAGCGACAAAAACGGAGTCAAGACCTTCTACAAGGGCAGTTTAGCCATCAATAACCATTGTTGGTGCCCAACTTACACCCTCTTCCACAGGTGCAGGTTGTGCCATATCGCCAGGGAGGAAAATTCTGGCGCTAACGGCAACCAACGCCACAATGAAAACTAAAACAATCAAAAAAGGAGCAATATTTTGGCGAAAGAAGGTCATGGCTGAGTATCACAGAAGACTGATATCTTTATCCTAATCCTACCGTTGTCATGAACGGACAACGATAAGGCTGTTGCTTGATTAAGATGATGAGCGGCGATCATTGCCAACCTAGGCGAGTGCCTGCATCTTTATCTTGAGACATAATTCTAAAGGAACTGGGATTGAATTGGCAGAACTATTGAATTGGCAGAACTACAGTATTGCAGCGTGATGGTTTCAGCCTAAACCCCACCATTCCTGAATCCACCCCTTATCTTCAGAAGATCATGACATTAGAAATTGGCGACTTTGCGCCTGAATTCATCTTGCCCAATGCAAATGGGGAACCCATTGACCTAAAAAGGTTTCGGGGGCAATGGGTCGTTCTCTATTTTTATCCCCGAGACAATACACCTGGATGTACAAAAGAAGCCTGTGGATTTCGTGAACAATATGAGACCTATCAGACGGAGCAGATTGTCATTCTGGGGATTAGTGGAGATGATGCTAAGTCCCATCAGAAATTTATCAGCAAGCAGAATTTACCCTTTCAATTGCTCTCTGATCTGGATTTAAAGGTTGCAAAAACCTATGAAGCCTATGGACCTAAAAAGTTTATGGGCAAGGAGTATGAAGGGATCTATCGACATACTTTCTTGATTGATCCTGAAGGGAAGCTAGCGAAGATTTATCGCAAGGTCAAACCCGCTGATCATGCGATAGATATATTGCAAGCCTTAGAATCACTGAAAAAATAGTTAGCATGGGTATTAGTGTCAAAGTTGTTTAAAGCATGTTTGATAACATCTAAAATCCAATTCTTAAATAGGGTAATGATGCATAATTTTCTAGCGTTGCCGTGATAAATTAAGAGGCTTCCTGGTCTGATCGATTGATGCCTGTGTATCTGATCATGTGACCTAGATTACATCTGTTGTTGATTTGACTATGAAACGTTTTGTATACATGGCTCAAACGGCATTGGGCCTTCTCTTTCGCCACCCATTACTAGGGGTATGCCTGATGCCGATCCTTGAGGATGGCCAGATTGTATTAGTCAAACGTCGTGATAACGGTCACTGGAGCTTACCCGGTGGCATGGTGGATTGGGGTGAAGATATTCAGCAAAGCATCAAAAGAGAACTCCACGAAGAAACGGGGCTAACCCTAGCAAAGATAGGGCGATTGGTAGGGGTGTACTCAGCCCCCGATCGAGATCCCCGATTACATTCTATTTGTTTAGCATTTGAGATTAAGGTTCAGGGTCAGTTGCAAGTCAACGATATTCATGAAATATCAGAGGTGCAGTCGTTTTCCCTCGATGAAGCCATGCGTATGCCCCTCAGCCATGATCACACCCAGCAGTTGCAGGACTATCTCCAAGGGGAACTGGTGATCCGCTAATTCTGAGGGAGGAGCTACAGATCGGCTCGCCAATGCTGCTGACGTAAGTGTAGTAGCCCCAAGCCTTGGAGCAGCGGTTGTAAGGTAATTCGGTCCAATAGCTTCGGATCTGTGCATGTGATGAAATCTGACGAGAGATAGTGGTATATCGTTTCTGCGTCCCCGCCCGTCAGCACAATCTGACTGGTTGGTTGTTGCTGTAACCAAGCATCGATAAAACCTATCATACCGGAGACCAAAGTGTGCACAATACCGCTCTGAATCGCTGACTCTGTGGTGAGTGCCCATCGGCTGGGAAGTTGATGGGGAAAGGGAATGGCGGGTAATTCAGGGGTGGATTGATGGAGCGATCGCAGTTGCAATCCCAAGCCTGGTAGAATTGCTCCCCCTAAACAGTCTTCAGATGAAATGGCTCCGGTATAAGTTAACGCTGTCCCAGCATCAATGACCAATATGGGCCATTGATACAACGTGCCAGCAGCCCAAATAGAGAGCGCTCGATCCAGACCAAAAGTTGAATAAGGGAGTTGAATCGGAATATCGATAGAGGAGAGGACTGTTGCCTGAGGATAGGTTCGCCAAAACAGCGTTTGGGAGGGAACAACAGAGACAATCCATAGCTCTGGCATGCGTGCAGGACAATAGGCCAAGGCAGGAGAATACATTTGCCACTCTTCCCAGATCGAGGGGAACGTTGGCAATGGTGCCGCAATATGGCGGGTATCCCAGGTTTGGTCTAGGTGCAGCCCCTCATAATAAAACCAGTGCAGTCGGGAATTCCCAATACTCAATGCGATCCAAGGCTGCGGTTCCTCAGTGGATAGGGTCATGCTGAGACAGATATTTAACAATAGAAAGACAATTCTGACGGTTGTCTATTCTTCGGTATTGAACATTATCGGCAATCCGATTGATGAGCAACAACCCTCGACCACTGCCCATATCCTGACTGGGGAAGGTGGGATGATGTTGCAAGTATTGACGCAAATCAAAGGTTGGACCTTGGTCCCAAATCCGAATTTCCACATAATCGAGTTCAATGCCTAATTCTAAGTGAATAGGGGTATTTGGAGGGAGGGCTTGATGGGCATGGCAAACAGCATTGGTAAATCCCTCTACTAGCGCTATCTGACACTCTAGCCACTCCTGTTCCGGGACTTGAGTGGGATGAAGGTGTTGAAACCAGTCAAGAACTTGGGCTAGGTTATTGAGATCGGAATTAACACTGAGATGATAATGCTTTGGCATCTGCTCTAAGGAGGTCAGCCCCTCCCTTGCATGGGTCCAAGGCCATTGGTATGAAGAACGGGTGGCGTAATTCAATGAGGTGTTTTTAGCTTAATTATAGGGAACTCATTCCTTCGAAATTAGTTTTATAGGGATATTATCCCCTTGCTAAACTTGAGCAGTGGGCGCTCGTGTTCGCCATTGCTAATGAATGAGTAATTGAAGCTCGAATATTGCCTTGCCGACTATGGTGCAAATTTTGATCGTCGATGATGATCCTATTACACAGCTTCTCTTACGTCGTACGCTAGAAAAGCAAGGCTATCAAGTTACCGTTGCCAGCAATGGTCAAGAAGGACTCTCAAGGGCGCAACAGATCCGACCAGCCTTAGTCATCTGTGATTGGATGATGCCTATCTTGGACGGTATTGATGTCTGTCAGCAATTAAAGTCCAACCCCCAACTGTCCACCACCTTTTTTATTCTGCTAACGTCCCGTTCGGACCTAGAGGATCGCATTGCTGGGCTCAATGCCGGGGCTGATGAGTTTCTGACGAAACCCATTGATATGAGCGAACTGCGGGCTCGAGTACGAGCAGGGTTACGGCTCTATCATTTGAATCAAGACTTACAAGAACAACAACAAATGTTAGAAGCAGAATTGGCAGAGGCCGCTCAATATGTCCGCTCAATTTTGCCAGAACCGTTACAATCGCCCATCCAAATCCAGTCTCGATTTATTCCTTCTCGCCAATTGGGAGGAGATTGTTTTGATTATTATTGGTTATCGTCAGATACCCTCATTCTGTATTTACTGGATGTATCGGGCCATGGTTTAGGAGCGGCCTTACCTTCCGTATCTATATTGAATATGTTGAGATCGCAAGCATTTCCGGGGATTAACTACCAACATCCCCATGAAGTCTTGCATGCCCTCAATCAACAATTCGCCATGAGCCCAGAAAACCCCAAATACTTAACCATTTGGTACGGCGTCTATCATCACTCTCGCCAAGAGCTAGTGTATGCCAGTGCTGGACATCCTCCGGCTTTATTGGTATCAGATGCACCCGAGCCAGTTCTGCAACCCTTGAAAACACCAGGACTTCCCTTAGGAATGTTTCCAGATTTTGCATATCAAAGCCAGCGCTGTAAGATTGCCTCTCCTCAAACCCTTTATATTTTTAGCGATGGCATCTATGAAATTCTTCAAGCCAATCACGAATTGTTGGGTCTAGAGGGATTCGCCCATTTGCTTCAACGTCTTCATCTCCAGGGTTCCCCCACCGTTGAAACCATTTTGGAACAAGTACAAGGGTGCTGTAAACGTCAGCGCTTTACCGATGATTTAGCACTTATGCAAATCGTGTTTCCTTAAGTTCCATTGTTGCGGAATAGACAGAAAGCAATCACCTCTATCAAGCATTGAGTAAGTCACTGTGCTCAAATTGCTGCCGATTCTCGTAAATTTGAAAGACCTGGGTAATTTCAGTGAGCTGAAATAGTGTCTTGACCTGCTGATTGAGTGAACAAAGGACAAGCTGGCGTTCTGCTGCCCGAACGAATTTGAGGGCTAGGACCAACGCACCGAGGCCAGAGCTATCCA
Source organism: Acaryochloris sp. IP29b_bin.176 (assembly GCA_028285315.1). Lineage (GTDB taxonomy): Bacteria > Cyanobacteriota > Cyanobacteriia > Thermosynechococcales > Thermosynechococcaceae > Acaryochloris. The sequence continues at coordinate 3,011 of JANQPU010000435.1, read as the reverse complement.
TAAACGAGATATCCTGACAATCCACCAGGACAATATCGGCACCTGCCTCAATTGCTGCTGTTACTTCCTGGCGAAAGACCTTGCCAGTAACTCCGTCTAAAATGTTATTCGGCTGTATGGTTGTTACATTGGGACGCATTATTGACTTGGAGCATAACGATTCAACTGTTCCACAGACATCACCATACACTCAGATCTCAATCCTGGTCCTGACTGTGCAAATCTGCAAAAATCACATTTTCACAATTCGTATGACGAAAATTGGGAGAAGAGCTGTTCCTCAGAATACTCTTTTTTGTCTGGATATCGCCAGATCGAGTGCTTTTTGCTATCCTCTATGCATCCTTGATCAGCTTAACTAGCTGCCCAGAAAGACATCGGCATAGGATAATAACCCTGAGAGAAATAATAATCTGCATATATGCCTTGGGCTCGAATTATTAGTGGACTAATTGCCATCGTTCTAGCGTTGGGCATAATTCTGTTGGGTGGGTGGTACTTTACCCTTGGGTTTTGCATTTTAGTTTATCTGGCTCAAGACGAGTATTTTGATTTAGTTCGAACCAAAGGAAATCGGCCAGCGGGTAAAACCACAATGATTGTCAGCCAATTGCTGCTGTTCACAGCCACTATTAACGGAGCGCTTGCAGATGCTGTCTTACCCGTTGCAGGCACATTTATCTGTTTTTATCTGTTATTTCAACCTAAACTAGCCACCATCTCAGATATCTCTAGCTCAATTTTGGGGCTCTTTTATGGAGGATACCTGCCCAGTTTTTGGATTAGATTACGAGCACTAGGATCTGCAGAAGCCAGCAATCTGCCTCTATGGGGATATTGGCCAGAACAGTGGTCTAATGTCAACCTACTCCCTAGGGGATTAAACATTACTCTCCTAGCGTTTGGTTGCATTTGGGCTGCAGATATTGGTGCCTACATATTTGGTCGTCTTTTTGGAAAAACGCGGTTATCAGATATTAGTCCCAAAAAAACAGTGGAAGGGGCAGTATTTGGAGTTCTAGGGAGTTTGACCGTTGCAATTATCGGAGCCAATACTTTCATCTGGCCGTTTTGGCTTTTTCTTGGTTCAGCCTTAGGGTTGCTAATTGGCATTGCTAGCTTATTGGGAGACCTGACGGAATCAATGATGAAACGAGATGCAGGGGTCAAGGACTCTGGACAGCTCATTCCTGGCCATGGAGGTATTCTAGATCGCGCAGATAGCTATGTGTTCACGGCGCCATTGGTTTACTATTTCGTCACCCTACTGTTGCCCTTTGTAGAAGCCATATAGATTCCCAAAAGCTAAGTTGTTGGGACGGTTTTCGGCTTTTGGGGCAGGTTGACATGCTCTGAAAATTAGATATCAAGTGGAACCTTTTTCTCAAATCACGCCAGCTTATATTTAATGCACAACAGGATAGAACTTTAGAGCTTATAGCAGGTTCCAAAGCAAATCTCAGTATTAGTATAGGATAGAACTATTAAATTGTAGACGCCGAAAAAAATTGCTGAACGTGCAGCCCACATTAAAGCAACTGTTGCAGACGAAAATAAACTGAAGGAGTGATTGAGAGCACCCTAAAGCTCAATGCCAATTGTATGGTTGCTCAATGAAAAATATGAGCAGAGTAATCTGAATGCCCCAAGCTAGAAAGAGGACAAATTGTGCTTTGGAGCTGCTATCAGCAAGTGATTGAGCTGCGAAATCTGAGCAACTTAGGGAGCAACTTTCTCTTTAAACAGCTTCCCAGCACTAAAAGCAGGAACTCTGGTAGCAGGAATTTTTAGCTTCTTGCCCGTTTGAGGGTTACGACCGTTTCTGGCTTTGCGATCGCGCGGTTCGAAACTACCAAATCCTACTAAAGTGACTTTATCCCCATGGCTCACTGCATCGATGATGACATCTACAGCAGCACTGAGGGTAACGTCAGCTTGTTTCTTAGTTACTCCTGTTTTATCAGCGATGGCATCTACTAATTCACCTTTATTCATTGAGTTATCCTCAAAACCTTGCGAGCATTCTATCTCAAGTTTTTAAAAAGTGAACAGATATAGCAAAGAAATTGCACAAAAGTAACAAAGAAAATCTAAAAAAGTAACAATGACGATATTGAAAGGTCGTCTTGATCCATAAATTTGCTGCTCGTAAATTCTACCCAGATTGAAAACACCTAACTCACACCAAAGCTGGGGATTAAATATATATGAACCTATTTTTAAATGACTTAGTAGAGATCAAAAAATTAGCTAGCTTTACGAGCTAATGTGCTGCAAGAACCGGAAATCTGGAACGGAACCGTTGGCGAAAATTTCGCTCGACTGCCCTGTGTTTGTACTTCAACATGTAAATGAGGGCCAGAAGACCACCCAGAATTGCCACTATAGCCGATGAGTTGTCCCGCCTTGACCCAGTCTCCAGCTTTGAGTTGGACTCGCTTTCGAAACCCTTGTTGTAAATGAGCATAAGCAGAGCGATAACCGTTGTCATGTTCTATCCAAACATAGTTAAATTTGGAGGCATGAGCTTTAGTCCCCCCTGTGTCTGGATATTTATCTTGTAGTCTAATCACTCGACCCGCACGCATCGCGTAGACAGGTGTACCGATGGAACTGGCGATGTCGTAGGCATATTCCATCCGGTTTTGATGGGTTTTTCCGCGAATCCCTTGAGACAGATATCCTTTCCCATCTAGGGGATGGCAAAACCCCTTGAGAGGAGATGCAATGGTAGGGGTATGGTTCACTAGTGTATTTCCATTGGAATGCTGCTGTTGAAATGATTGGGGAGCAGAACTGCGGAGCGTTTGGGAGCCTCCAATATTAGACTCAGGATCGATAAGCAGAACGTTTCCTTCGGCAGTTTAAGAACTGGCAGATTGTGGGGGTGTGACGAAGAATGTGGGTCCAAGGGCTGGGAGGGAGACATGGAGACTATACCCCAGCACAGACAAGCTCCATCGCTCTCATCCCCCGTTGATATTCAGGTAGCTTATTGGTAGAGAGTTTCA
>JANQPU010000386.1 GCA_028285315.1 Acaryochloris sp. IP29b_bin.176 | reverse complement strand
TTCTGAGGTTCTTTTGCGATCATTCTCGGCGATACTATCTTCTCCACGGGCCTGACCCGTAATTATGTTTTGTCATCCCAGAAGAGCGGAATGTGGGGTGATTAAGCCTTTTTAAAGAAAAATTAGCTTGAAACTAGCCTGTTAGAGCCTATGGTCTAACAGCTCAAGGGTATTGCAATAGTAAATCTGTACTGATACACTTGTACTATATACAAGAAAAAGCACACATATCAGATGGGTGCTGCTTCTCAACAGGCCTTGCAAACCATTAGCACAGCCAGCGCATAATCACTCCCTCACTTATTTGGATGTAGGTGTTCATATGTCTCACTTTCAAATTATTTTTTTAGAAGCTCAATGCCAAAGTGCCTATTGCCAAGGGCTAGAAGATGCACTAAAAGCTCAGCCGCCTCGCTATCCCAGAAATTCAGAGTATATGCAGGGCTATAACAGCCTGGAGTCTTATCCTGCACAATGGGCTGCCTAACGTCTGTTTTTCCTCAATCAACTCACTTCAAGGAGATTTCAATCATGATGTCCTCAACCCTCACTCGACCTGCTCCGATCGATGAATTTGCTGGTGATGAATATGGTCCTGCCTATCAGTCCCTGCCCTATTTGCAAGTTCTCAATCATGAAGATCCACAACAGGCTGGATTTTTCATTTCTGCCGATAACGCTGCTACAGTAAACTTCCAACCCACCCCCGAGTGGCAGCCCCATGATGCCTATTTCTTGTCAGGAGGAGTGGCTGTCGGCTATCGCAGTCTCACGGCTCGTTTGGTTGTCTTAAGACGCTCACCCCTATTGATGTTTGCGCGAAAAGACCGTGCCTTTCTGGGGCCTTTTAATCGCGACAACTATAATCCTGATGAGGTCATCCTCAAAACCCGTTATTTGGTGTATCTAGTCAGTCGGCAAAAGCAGCTCTTGCATCAATCACCCCTACAGTTCACCGCTAAAGGATCCCTCTGTGGCTCATTTGGAGAGCATTTTAATCAGTTTCACTCCCAAATGAACTGGGCTTATGGCAAACCCCGTGGTGATCGATTCTTTGCCTTGTCAATTTTTGCCGTTAAACTTCAACCGATTTTGAAAGGGCAAGAAAAAAAATCTTGGGTCTGTTCCATCGTGGAACATGGTCAACCCACCACCGAGAATTGGCGCAACTTCTTTCTGGGCTATGACCCTAATGCCAAGCAAAAGCTATTAGCTGACTTTGATGCTCATGCTAATTTTGCCCAGGGAGATCGGGATAAAGGCATGCTTGAACGTGATGACGCGATTGGTGACGATCTAGTGTTTTGAAGCGATGTAAGAGTTAACTCGTATGCGGGCAGCATCAAGGCTAAGATTGCTCTGCCCGCATGCAGTTGGGCATCCGCCCCACACTACCTAGACATCTGTCGAATACAGCGAATAAACCGTCCCCCACTTTATGATGTCGATGTACCCCTACTGTGTACTAAAAAATAGCAGAGAGGGGTGCTGTCAGCAGTAAGGGTGAGGAAGAATAACGGTGAGGTCACGATTCAACGTCTCATTGGCCATCAGCAAGAATGATTAAACAGTTTGGATCATGGGTATAACCAGTTTGCAAGGCCAAGGCCCCGTACAAGTTTTAGCCTTAAGATTATCCCCTGGCGCGGATGTTCGCGATGCGTTAACAGAGATCGCCAAGCGCGAGCAGATCAGTGCTGGAGTTGTTCTAGGGGCAGTTGGCAGTTTAGCTACAGTTCGTTTGAGATTTGCCAATGCCGAAACACCTACAGAACTTACCGGGAAGCATGAAATTCTAACCTTGTCTGGAACGCTTAGCGAAGTAGGGGTTCATTTGCATATGGCTGTTGCGAATGAATTAGGAGATTGTAAAGGGGGCCATCTAGTGGAAGGCTGCCAAGTTCATACCACTCTGGAAGTTGCCGTTGCAGTGTTAATAGACCTAAAATTTACCCGCAAGTTGGATGTCCTGACTGGATATCCAGAGTTAGTCGTCAGCTCAATTCTCGATCCATCTATAAATCTATGCCTTACCCACAAGTCTTGAAAGTATTGTGATGGTTAGGTTTGGGATATGCGATAAAGTGTAACCTGACCACTGACATAGCGAAGCGAAT
>JANQPU010000377.1 GCA_028285315.1 Acaryochloris sp. IP29b_bin.176 | reverse complement strand
CAGGTCTGAAAAAGCATCTACAATAGCTAGCGATGACATAAGTTAAGGAAGAAGTGCAGCCTGCACATCATCGCTCATTTTTGAATGAAATAGCCCTGTAATGGCCCAATGGCTTTACCCATATTCTGGAATGGCGAAAGAAGATCTAAGGCACGGGAAGATGAGGCAAATGCAACAATCAAAGAACTTATAAATAGTGAGAGTGAGAAATTAAGACCTTACTTCTTCCCAGGGCGGGAAGATAAAGTTGTGCATGAGGTTCCTGAATACGCCAATATAGCTAATGCCGCATTCTCATCAACACCTGCTGTCTTTATTAATAGACAAGCGAGACAGCATTATGCCAACTTAGCTAAAGACTATTTTTTACAGTAATTACTATGAAAGAATCTATTGGGTCGCTGAAATACATTTATCTTGAAGAAATTCAGATGAAGGAAGCCTCTACAGTGCATTCCTTTATAATTAATGCTACAGCTGAAGAATTAGCTGCGGCTGATGAACATAACTATATCCCAATCATCATAAAAGAAATCAGTGCCGATTCGTATGAAGTGATCGGAAATTCATTTATTTATGAGGTAGCTCAAGCAGCAGGACTAGAAAGGGTTTGGTGTATCGTAACTGATGGGTTAGAAGAAACCATCTCAATCACAAAATTATTATCAAGAGAAAAATTACCAAAAATCAACCTTTCAACCGCTGAAAGAGATGAAATTGTTCAGGCATTAGATTATTTAATAAATCTTCCAGAGAGCCCGTTAAAAAAATTAGATAAATCAAAAACCACTTCGAAGATAAGTGACTCTCCTATAAGGAAGTATTGGAAAAATTTAGATGAAATTACAAAACTAAAATGTGGTATTACCAAGGGTAAAAAGCTAAACCTAATTAAAGAGATATTTTCTTTGGCCCCAGAACCATTCCCTGCAGTGATAAAAGATCCAGCAATACTAGATAGTATGACTACATCAGATCTTAAAGCTTTATCTAAGAAGCGAGGACTATCAGGTTACTCAAAGTTGAAGAAATCGCAACTAGTTGAACTTTTAAGTCAGTAATTCTTGAACGATTGAAATTCTAATCAAGAATCTTGGTAATAAATAGATCTCATTCTCGTGTTTTTGAGAATAGACATCTTTTGAGAAATAAGAACATCCCAAGTTGACCAAGCGCCCAAGGTTAGTGTCTGCAATCAGTACGCTAATCCCATAATTACTCTTTATCGAAGTTGTCTAATCTTCGAAAACATTTACTGAGGCACCTGTGGCGGCGGTAATGGAATCGATGGCCCTGGATCGATAGAAGGCGTTGGAGGTGTTGGGGGTGTGGCTGGCACGGTCGGCTGATCGGGTTTGGTTGGGGCCTGCCATTCCGCTAACGGTCGATTGATTGCATTCAAAAAAGCAGTCGGGACCAGCACAACTTGTAGAGTCTGGCTTGGTTCTGACCCCGGATCCACTTGGGCATAAATAAAGCTTTCCGTTGGATCTTGGCCCCCCAACACCAGATCATGGCTTTGCTTATTTTTGAGCATTACCTTGATACTGCCAGGAGATTGATCAAAGCCAAATTCCTTTTGCCGCGTTGGTTCGATAGACAACGTTCGAGGGCTTTTGGCAGTCGCTAATAGATTGAGCAAAAAAGCAATAGCCGCCTCATCTGCAGGTTGATCTTGGGGCTGTTTCATCCGCCAGGTATGGGGGAAACTCTGTTGCGATCGCTCAAACACCAGTGTCTGATCAGGCTTCGTCACCGTTAGGCTAGCAACTTGGTCCTCATTGAACTGAAAAAGTTTTTGGACTAGCTCCTGCTGTTCTGTGATTTCCTCTGGGCTATCTTGGGAGGTCGTCCATAAGAACACCCCCACACCGCAAACAAGGGCGGTCACTAGCAAGACCATCGTCGTAGATTTAAGCTTCATCCCTTTAGTTGCAGTCAAAATGAGTACGTCCTTCTTCAATTTTTCTAGCGTCTTTGCCACCACAGAGCGGCAGCCGTAGCAAAGGCTGTCAACGGCAACAGCACAACCCCCAATAGACTCAGTAACATACTCATTTGATCAGAGATGGATAGCGTGCGTTGAATCACCTGCTTGGGGCGAATCGAAAGCGTTGGATCATCACCATCCATAATCAACCAAGACACAGCATTCACAAAAATATCGCGGTTAACCGTCTGTTCAAAATAAGGGTCATCTTTGGCAAAATCAGAATCTCCAATGATCACAACTCGGGCAGCATCCCCCGTCATTTCAGGTTGAAGAAAATCCGCTGGCGGTACCGATTCTGTGGAAATGGGCTTTGAAGGGGAGGATGTAGGCAAATCAGGCGGGACGGGTGGAGCTTTGGGACCAGGAGAAGCTTCCGACCTCGGAGAAGTCTCTTCCCCCGACTTGGGGTTAGGCGGGGCGGCTTTCGGATTGGGTGAGGGACTCTCTTCCGGCTTTGACGAAGATGTCGTAGCAGGCGGGGCGGATACCGACCGTTTAATCGCAACCCCAATCGCTAAGGGACCTTTGCGATCGCGATCTGGATCAAACTGGATTTGCTGTCCCGTCAAATCCGTCTCCGCCCAGGTTTGGTCGCTGGTTTGTAACAACGGAACCACCTGTTGGCCGGGTTGTTCTTGCACATCAACCGCTTGGGCAAAGGGGAAGAAAGAAAGCTTCTGATTAAAACTCTGGGTAATCGGATGCTCCCCATAGGTGAGTGCGGCGGGCCAGGCCAAGCGGGCATGTTTCGGATCTACAATCAGTCGGCCATCCAAGCTGGCCCCCATCAAGTCGAGAATGGGTTTTAAACCCACATCCACTTCAGGATCCAGCATCAGAAACAAATTACCACCCTGTTTGAGAAACTCACTCATTAATGTAATTTCGGCTTCCAGTAATGGTAACTTCGGTCCGGCAATGACGAGCACATCGGCATCCTCCGGGATCTGTTGCTTCAAGGAGAGGTTGAGGGGTTCGACGGTAATCCCTTCCATCTTCAACTGATTGATGGCCCCCGCCAAACTCTCCGTAAACCCCGATAAGGGCACCTCATTATGCCCTTGAAGCACGTAAGCCATCGCTTGCCGCTTATTGGTCAACAGTGCGATCGCAGGGGTTAAGGTCACCTCTGATAAGCCCGCCGACAGCCGTTTCATCCGTTGGTCATACACCAAACTAACATCGCCGAGGTTCCGAATGCTGTGCTTGCGGGCTAAGCCGGGCTCCGCCTGGGGGTCTACAAAGCGGAATTTAAAATAATCGGGTTGCTGCCGTTGGTATTCCTTCAGCAGCAATTGATTCTGTAATACAATTTGACTTTGCGAATCGGAAGCAGATGGATCATTACCAATAAACACCAGCACTTCAACAGGTTTTTGGAGTGCCGACAACACATTCAGCGTTTGAGGTGCTAGGGAGTAGGTTTTCTGTTCTGTGAAGTCGGCCCGAAAGGGATAGCGCACCGACATAAAATTAACCAGCCCTAAAATGACCAATACTGCCAGCGTAGCCACTAGTGCATTGGTCCCAGATTGGGTGGATCGCCACTGCCACCATCGATTGGAAGGAGACAGCCTTTGCCAACGCCACAAAAAAGTGATGCCTAACAGGACCACCCCACTCAGCATTACACCGAGGGGGAGGGACAACCATTGACCGGATACAAACCCAGCAGAGAGGCCAGCAACCATCAAGGCCACACTGAACCAGCTCAGCAAATTGATGACTTTAGAGACCACCCTCGTCACGTCTACGCTACCACCTTCAAACTTCTAAACACATTGACGTTTGCGATTGAACAGTTCAGACTAGCGTCGCTGGAACCGCAATAAATCAATCGATTGAGCCGTGAGAAATAGGCCCAACACAATATAGCTGGCAAACAAAATGACACTGCTCATATCTAAAACCCCCTGGGTTAGGGTGACATAGTGTTTCACCAAGGACAACTGATCAAAAATGGCTACCCAAGGCTCCCCCCATCGTTCTCCTAACAAAAATAACAGCGATAAGATCAAAATCAGGGCATAGGTGAGAATAATCGCCAGGATTGAACTGTCTGCCAGGGATGAAATAAATAGCCCCAAGGACAAAATCGCAGCCGCCAACAGAAACAGTCCTAGATGGCCGACGATAAAGATGCCTGCCGTAATGGGCGGATCGGCATGGCTCAAAAACAAGATCTCAAACACACCAACTGGCACCATCAACGTCATAAACAGCGTCCACACGGCTAGGAGTTTTCCCAGTGCTACGGCCCAATTAGTAATGGGCGATGTGGCCAACAGTTCCAAGGTGCGATGACGCCGCTCTTCTGCGTAGAGGCCCATGGATAAACTGGGCATGATAAACATCACTAACCACCACATCCCGGAAAGAAAGGATTTGAGGCTTTCTTGGGGAATGTCAACCACTTGGCCGGCTGTTTTTTGCGCTGTCCAGAGCTGTACTTCACTCACAAACAGGCTACAGGCCAATAGCCAAAATACCCCGGCAATCACGTAGGCCAAGGAAGATTTGAAGTAACCCTGAAGTTCTTTGCGAAAGATTGCCACGATATTGTTGAAAATCAAAATCATGGTGTGTCCTCAGTGTCGGTAGATGGATCGGCATCAGAGGTATCCATTTCTTGCGTCGTTAGTTCTAAATAAATTTCTTCTAAACTGGTTCCCAACCGTCGCATCTCATGCATTGCCACTCCTGCATGCACCAGCCTATGGGTCAGTTGGGAGCCAACTTGGGCATCAGGATTGCAGGTAACCCGGACTTTGCGGCGGTCTGAGGATTGGACAGGTAACCATCGCCATGTCAACACCCCTTCTACAGTCTGCAAACATTGTTCAACAGTGTTGATGGTTCCCTGCACATCCAATTCATAGGTGAGCTGGTCGGTTTGCTGAGCTTTGAGATCCGCTAGGGGACTGGTAGCAACCACTTTGCCATAGTTGATGATCGCTACACGTTGGCAGGTCATACTCACTTCTGGCAAAATATGGGTCGATAAAATCACGGTTTTATCTTCGGCCAAGGTTTTAATTAAATTGCGAACATCAATAATCTGGCGAGGATCCAGACCAATGGTGGGTTCGTCCAAAATGATGGCTGGGGGATTATGCACAATCGCTTGGGCAATACCCACCCGCTGGCGGAATCCTTTGGAGAGCTTATGGATGAGGGTCTTTTGCACGTCTTTAAGATTGCACTGTTCGAGTGCCCATCGCACGCGCTGGGGACGATCGCCTGCGGACAATCCTTTCAGTCGTCCCACAAAATGCAGATAGCCTTCTACCGTCATTTGGGGATATAAGGGTGGCACTTCCGGCAAGTAGCCAATCCGCTGGCGAACGGCCATTAGGTGCTCATGCACTTCAAAGCCTGCAATGTGAGCTGTGCCTTTAGTTGCTGGCAAATAACCCGCCAAAATTCGCATAGTGGTGGTTTTACCTGCCCCATTGGGACCCAACAGCCCTAGAATCTCTCCAGGCTGAGCTGCAAAGGTAACATCTTGAAGGGCCGTTGTTGAGCCGTAGACTTTACTGAGGTGCTCCACCTCGATCATGGCGTTTTACACTGAGTTACGATAATCAAAATTTCCTCACCAACTTAGCTTATCCCCCGTTTGTATTCCCTGACACTTCAGTGTGACCCAGGCAATATTCTTTCGTTCCCAGATTATGCAGAATACCCATCAGCCCATCTGGCAACTCTCCCAAAGTCATCTCAATTTGTTGGAATCTTGTCCCCGCAAGTTTCAGCATCGGTATCTGGATCGGCTTGATACAGCAGTGGGTCTAGACACTCATCCTCACCAGCAGTTGGGGTCGCAATTTCACCAACTGATGCAGCAGCGGTCCTTGGGGCTCCCCATCGAACCTTTGTTAGAGACCGATCCTCGATTACAAGCTTGGTTCAATGCCTTTCTTCAAAATCCCCCAGACATGATCGAGGGGAAACAGGAAAGTGAGCACCAGCGATTGTACTGGCAAGACGGGTTTGTACTGGTGGCAGTTTATGATCTCTTGATTCAAAATTCTGACCAAGCCCAAATTGTCGATTGGAAAACCTATGCGCTCCCCAAACAAGCTGATCGCCTGCGCACCCATTGGCAAACCCAGCTCTATCTGTATGTGTTAGCGGAAACCAGTGATTATCAGCCTGAGCAACTCTCCATGACCTACTGGTTTGCCGAAGCCTCAACCCAAACCGATGCAAAAACGAATTGTCTGACTTTTCCCTACTCCACAGATCAGCATCACCAAACGCAGCAATCCTTATCTCATCTACTAGATAGGTTGCGGCAGGAGTTAACAGACTACGAAACCGGCAAAGCCATGCAACAGGTGGCTTTGACTGAAGGCAAATGTGTTTCCCCCAACCATCAATGTGAATTTGCGGAGCGCTGCCAAAGACGCCTGCAGGAAGATGCAACTCTAGCCTTGCAGGATGCGTTGGCGGATATCGATGCGATCGCAGAAGTCCCTCCATAAATTGGAACAGCCCGAGAGAGGCCCTATGCTTTAACCTCAGCAGAGTTGCTACAGCAATCCCCATCACCCCCATTTGTCTAGCAAGGTATCGAGTGTCTTGATGACCAAGGCTCGGTTTTTCATCCGCATCATCCGTTTGGGCAGCTTACAGTACCAGGGATGCCAATAATGCTCATGGGGTGGGTGACCAAGGGCACGGGTGCTGGGGTGGAGGGTCTGGGAAAAATACGCGCGGCACTGCTGGACTTGCTCAATGGATGCAAATTCAAAGACAAAGCCCCGCACCGCGGCGAAGTACACCCATTTCTCGATCAGATTATCTCGGGTAGGAGGGATGGTCACCCCACCTTCGTTATGGGTGCTCATAAAATCTGAGTGCTGATACCAATTCGGCATAATTTTGACCTATGTTAGGGGAAATCAATAGTCGATACTTGAATTCCCCTATGCCCAGTGTTTTGAAAATAGAGATTGCAG
>JANQPU010000281.1 GCA_028285315.1 Acaryochloris sp. IP29b_bin.176 | reverse complement strand
AACGGAATTACTGGGGACGAACAATCAATTCTTCTAGGGTACGGGTTTGGGTACTCGGATCATACCCAATCAGCTTAATGTAGCTATGAGGATGATCGTGCAGGCAAGTTTGTAGCCCGGACATCGCATCCGTCACCGTTTGCGGCGTTTGCGGCCAGGACCAGCTTCGCCAGACATTTCCCGCTTTTTCCCGAGGCGTAGCCGTCTCTAAATTGAGTTGATTGCCCTGGCGCATTGCCTGTTGAAATAACTGTTCAATGTCGTAGTTGGCAATATGCTTGGGCCAATCTCCATTGGATTGTGAAGCAGCATCAGCCTGAAGATAACTTTCCGGTTCCGGTGCAGGAGGTGGAGATGGTGGTACAGAGGGTTCAGCCTTCGCACCCGCTATATAGGCTTGAGCCAGGCGAGAGTTTTGCAGGCGGTCTTGTTCTGCCACCATGGTTTCACCCAGAGCAATCAAATGATCCAACGTCAGGGTAGGCGGTTGGAGCTGTACCTGTCGGTTAGGAGAGTTGACTAAATAAGTGGACACTTTACCAATGCCAATCGAACGAATAAAGTCTCGCACCTGTTCGTCATAGACGCGCGATCGCAAGGCCCCAAAAAAATCGATGGCCTGATTGGCAAAGTGATTCACCAGCTGTTCAATCACGGATCTTGATAACCGATCTGGCTCAAAAATCCCCTGGACAATCCCTAGCCGATCTTCATGGCTGGGTTGCCAGTAAAATTTCTCCATCCGCCCATCCCGCACCAGCGGTGCATAGAGGGTGGAGAAATCATTGCCCGTCACCAAAATCGGCACCCGGTGAATCGGCTGTGTATCGTAGCTGCCCGGTAATTGAACATCCGTGGGATTGTCAGCGATATTCATCAGAGTGCCGTTCACCAACTGGGTATTGACGGTATATTGGGTCGTCTGATCCATCCGACCGGCCCCCGCATCCAGGTCATTAATCAGCAGCACGCACATTTTGCCCCGGACTTTAATCAGCTCTGCTGCTTCTCGGTAGCGCATCCGAATCAAGCGCACTGGATCGCCTGCATCGGGACTTTCCAGCTCTCCCGCCGACATCCGCACAGGCTCAATGCCCATCTGCTCAAACACTAGCTCGCACTGGAAGGATTTCCCTTCTCCCTTGCGACCATGAATCCCCAAAATTAAGGGCACCCGCAGTCCTGGCAAGTCCATAAAGTTCTTGGTGATATGGACAGCCAGTCGATCTAAAAAGCGAGGCGAGAGGTAATAACCCATAGTCGAAGCTCAAATTGGGGGGCTCAATGCAGATCTGAAGATAGTGAGTTCATACCTAAAATATGTGGAGAATAGGTGCGGCTAAATAGGTGCAACACAACCCTTGGCATTGATTTCCTAAACGTTTGACACTGCGGCACTGAGCCGTCACCAGTTAACTCTGACTTTGCACTTTGGAGATGCCGTAATGTTCTAGTTATCCACCTCAAGGTCTGCATACTGAGCAAACGAGCCCAGGTCATGCGCCTCTCCTTTGACGGACAGAGGAAATAGCTTCAGGATTGTTCCAGAGCCACAACTCCCGTTCTGGGACTGGGGCTACCGGGTCTAAAAGGAGTTGTCCCGCCTCATTGATGAGTAGACGATAGCTTTTCCTGGAAACAGCAATCCCTAGGCTAATATGGCCCCGACCATCTGCCTGAACGAAATCTTTGACAACCCGAAACTCTTGGGTATTCATCTTTTCCCTTTATCACTACTCTTCAGACCGATCGCGCTTGAACCAATCCAGCCAAGCAGACCACTTCTGGATAATCACGGCCATTTCCGTATAGCCCGTACTGCCGGGATGATAACCATCTCTAGCCTTAATATCATTTAGCCAGATGCTGGAGCGGGAGAGGGGAGTCCAAAGATCTAGGTAGGGTACGTCCAGTTCTTGGCTGAGAATCGCTAGGTTTTCGGAGAGATCTTTGACGCGCTCATTATGGTCTGGATCTGCCGCGATCGCAGGCGGGCCAATCATCAAAATCGGGTATCGCAACTTTGCCGTCCTAAAAATACGCCGCGCATTCTCCAACGAAATGGGCATGTCGACTCGACAGTGATCGTATTCTTGGACGGTATCATTTACCCCGAAGCTAAATACCACCCGACCCTTTGTTCCGGCTGGACAACGCCGTTGAACTTCCGACAACCAGCGATCTTCAATATCAGCACTCGTATTTTGGCGAATACCCAGGTTATAGCTGGTGAAATCATATCCTCGTCGATACATCGTGGCACAGATGCGTCCCGTCCATCCCAAGCACCCTAGATCGCCCACTCCACTCACAAACGAATCCCCCACAAAACAAATCCGCAGATCCTTGTCATCCTTCGGCATGATCCAAATACCCAATCACTATTGCTCAGTCATATAGGCTTTACTGCGATTGTCAAGAGATTGGCAGCAAACTTTAACAAGCATTTCCCCTCACCTTGCTCCTGTAGCCTCATCCATTCGGGTTAACTTCCAAACACAGCCCCAAAAAATAGGAGAGGCAGGTGACCCCACCCCTCCCAAGTTTAGAAAGCGAACACCCTATTCACATTAGAGTTTAGTAGGGGCGATACCCACTGTTGTTACCCGGTTTATGAACGATAAAGCTCATGACTTGGCATTGCCGAATATTGTCAAAGCCAACCACCCGAATATACTGATCAGAATACTCAGAGCGGCACTCACCGATTTCATACAAAACATCTTGAACGGAAGGGGACTTAAATAGAGGCAACTTCCACAGGGTCCAGTAGTAGTCAGTCGGTTCAGAAGACTCATTGAACTCAATTGCGGCAATATAGCCTTGATCCAAGATGTACTGGATTTGGCGACGAATTTGATCGTCGTTGAGAGGAGGCAAGTAGGATAGGGTCTCGAAACGTCTCTCTTTAGGTAAAGTTCTCATGGTTTTGTCCGTAGTATTTCCATTAAAAAACTGCAAAAAAAGTCACAGGCATTCTGGGGAAAAGGGAATTTAATCCGGCTCTTCTTCTACATCAGTGTCTGTTTCAACCTCTAGCGCACTGTCGTTAGAGCTTGACTCTTGTGGTGACATTTGGGTCATCCGTTCTAGGAGCCGACGTCGATGTCCCATATTCGATTCTTGAATTCCGGTTTTGACCATTTCTGGTAAGAATTCAACCACCTCTTCCGCTAGATGTTCTCGCACGGTCATTAACCGTAACGCTAACTCTCGATTTTCTTGCATGAGTGCTTCAAGATAAAGCTCTCCGTCTTGGATCCGATCCGCCGAAGAGAACTCCGTCAACCAAATGCCAAGACCGGGGTTTGTCTCATACAGCTGAGTCACAACTACTTTGGCCGCTTGAAAGGTCAAATAGCTGATCAGCACTTGGGCTGTATCTTTTGCGACTCGTTTGTGATTCATGCAAGCCAACACATCCCAGGATTGAGCAGGGAGTAGATGTTGCGTTGAACAGTTAACTTAAAGGGAAAGCAGACACCCATCTGCCCGTTGAGGGCAAAGATCCAAAAGCCTCTGCCCTAACATTAAGGGAATTAGACCGTATCCATTGCCTCGAATTCGAACTTGATCTCTTTCCAGACTTCACAAGCAACGGCTAGTTCGGGACTCCACTTCGCAGCTTCCCGGATGATATCGCCGCCTTCGCGGGTCAAATCACGACCCTCATTACGAGCTTGCACACAGGCTTCTAGAGCAACCCGATTAGCAGTCGCACCCGGTGCACAACCCCAAGGGTGACCCAGAGTTCCACCCCCAAACTGGAGAACAGAATCATCCCCAAAGATCTCAACCAGAGCAGGCATATGCCAAACGTGAATACCACCAGAGGCCACAGCCATCACGCCGCCCATAGAAGCCCAATCTTGAGTAAAGTAAATACCACGGGAAGGATCTTTTTCCACATAGTTCTCACGCAAGAGATCCACAAATCCCATGGTGATGCCTTTTTCACCTTCCAATTTACCCACAACCGTACCCGTGTGGATATGGTCACCGCCAGACATCCGCAGACACTTGGCCAACACCCGGAAGTGCATTCCGTGATTCTTCTGACGGTCGATCACAGCGTGCATGGCTCGGTGAATGTGGAGTAGCACTCCATTATCCCGGCACCAATGGGCTAGAGTCGTGTTCGCGGTAAAACCACCCGTCAAGAAGTCATGCATGATGATGGGCATTTCCAGTTCTTTCGCGAACTCGGCCCGCTTCAGCATTTCCTCACAGGTGGCAGCCGTACAGTTGAGATAGTGGCCTTTAATCTCACCGGTTTCTGCCTGGGCTTTGTGAATCGCTTCAGCCACGAAGAGGAAGCGATCGCGCCAGCGCATAAACGGCTGAGAGTTAATGTTTTCGTCATCCTTGGTGAAGTCAAGACCACCGCGCAGACACTCATATACGGCTCTACCGTAGTTCTTCGCGGACAGACCTAACTTAGGCTTAATCGTACAACCGAGGAGGGGACGACCATACTTATTAATTTTGTCGCGTTCAACGGTAATCCCGTGAGGCGGACCTTGGAACGTCTTTAGATAGGCAACAGGAATGCGAATATCTTCAAGGCGCAAGGCTCTCAGTGCCTTAAAACCAAACACATTACCTACCAAGGAGGTCAGTAGGTTAGTAACAGATCCTTCCTCAAATAGATCGAGAGGATAGGCGATATAGGCAATGTACTGATTATCTTCGTTGGCAACGGCTTCGATATCGTAGCAACGGCCTTTATATCGATCCAAATCAGTTAACAGGTCAGTCCATACAGTCGTCCAAGTCCCTGTCGAGGATTCAGCCGCAACCGCAGCACCTGCTTCTTCAGGAGGAACACCAGGCTGAGGAGTCATTCGGAATGCAGCCAGGATATCTGTATCTTTTGGGGTGTAGTCCGGCGTATAGTAAGTCAGCTTATAGTCTTTAACGCCAGCATCATATCCGGCCTTTGACTGAGTTCTAGTTTGTGAATAGGACATGTTGCTCTTGAACAACCTCATCTAAACGTGATACATCCCGGACAAAACAACTTAGGCTAGCTTTTCAGATAGCCCGAAAAAAACGTTGAATTTTGTCCTGCAAAAATCGCCTAAAGCCAACTCTATAATGGCAAGCCAGGATTGGCTTTCCTTAGATGGCCACTTTGAGAGGAAGACTGGAGAAAAGTTGTTTCTAACAGAAGTACTCTAGAATTGGCTAAAACTCAATTTACCAGAGATCGCATAAGTTTAACTTTGGAGGTTTTGAACCTTTTGATAAGTAAATCCTATTAAACGTAAATAGATTAAGTGTATTACATCTTTACTAAAATTTATATTGATGAATGTATGTACTCTCAATAAGCCTCAATCTGTGCAAAATGATTCAGATCTGGGGTTTTTCGCTTTTATTGAGAAGTTGGACTTTAAAATTTACCTTTGCAGGAATGTCAGGATAATTAAACAAAATCCTAACTATAGGTGAGTTTAAGAAAATTCCGTGAGCGTGATTGCGATCGCAAAAAGTTGCAATTCCCCCACCAAATCCCATCCCGTTGGTGACCTGGCCTATACTAACTTAAGTGGCCTTTTGTAAAAAAAATCAAGGTCGATTGTTACACTTAGCACTCAACACACTCCTGCATGGGTTTTTGGAAAAGCTTATTTGGTAGCTCAAACGGGGCATCTGCACAGGCGTTAGCCCCTGTACATGGTTCGATTGGTACAACTCTATCGATTACCCACAATGGGCGGGGCTCCAAAGCTGCCCAATCTAAAATTACCTTTAGCAAAGATCGCGAAATCGACCTTTACGAATTAGAGGAGCTATGTGATGCAGTTGGCTGGTCTCGTCGACCGATTCGCAAAGTCAAAAAGGCACTCAAACATAGTTTCATTGTCGTCTCCATGTGGGAACAACGAGGGAGCTACAATCGCCTGATTGGATTTTCTCGGGCCACGTCTGACCATACCTTTAATGCCACGATTTGGGATGTTGTCGTTCATCCAGATTTCCAAGGTCAGGGCTTAGGCAAAGCCCTCATGAAACAGATCATCAAAGAATTACGTCGCGAAGACATTAGCAACATCACTTTGTTTGCAGATCCCCATGTCGTTAACTTTTACCGTGATTTAGGCTTCATGCCCGATCCAGAAGGGATTAAGGGTATGTTCTGGTATCCCAACTTTCGGTAAGTCTCACCGAAATAGGGTCCGTTCCTGACCCTAATACCTCAGTCCTTTAACTCTTAGACTTGAGGGATACATCTACTCATTCACTCAGGGCTCCCCCTTAGGTATTCATAAAATTCTGAAACCTAAAATAAGCTTCTATATATATAGGATTTAACTGCATTGCTTTTTTTAAGGTCATATTTGCATCTTGATATTCACCCATCACAAAATGAGTGGCTGCCAGCCCTAGAAAACTCTCAGCATGGCGGGAGTTCAGGTGAGTGGCTTGTTCAAAAGCCGTCATTGCTTCTTCCTGAAAACCGATTTGGAAATGGGCTAACCCCGAGCCATAATAGGCAGCCTGTAGGTAAGGGTTAAAGTGAATGGCTTTTTGATAAGCCAATGCCGCTTCATCATAGTTCTGAATTTGGTAGAGAGCGCTCGCCAAATTGCAATACAGTTGGGCATTCTGGGGAGCATAATCTAAGGCTTGATTGTAAACGACAACTGCTTCTACAAAATCTCTAGCTTGATATAAGACACTGCCTAGACCGTTGTAGGCTGCGGCTAATGTGGGCTGCTTTTGGATGGCTTGCTTAAAATTATCCTGAGCACCCGCATAGTCAGCTTGCTCATACTTATGCAGTCCTCGACGGAACCAAACCATTGCCCAGGATGTTTCATCCGTATCTTCCGGGTCAAGGAGAGGCTGATTCGCAACGGTCTTTTGCAGGATAGTCTGACACTCTGGTAACTGTTCTTGGGGTGGCTGAGATTTATGGGGTGGCTGCGCACCTAAATCCTGATCACTCAAGGGCGAGTGTTTCTCAAGATCTAGCCGAGGTAAAGAGCCAGCGAGGCTTGCCTCAATTTCATTGGCAAGGTTAAGTCCACGCTTAATAAACGAAGACACTTGATCATCAACGCGAGCATGCAGAGATGGAAGATTGAACTTATCCTGACTGGACTGTTCTTGGGGACCTTCCTCCATGGCCTCTAGCCCATCTTTGCCTTAAGCTCTGTCAGCTGTTGTTGAGCCATAGATATTTCTTGATCAAAGCGGTGAGCCATCTCTAGCAATAGATCCTGTCCCAATTGTTCCAGTTTCAATGCTTTCACCCTCAACTGATGTAAGTCTGACTGGGAAAGTTGCTGTAGCTTCTCTTCGATCAGCTGCAAACGCTGTCGACTTTGAGCAATCTGCCGAATGGTTCGGATCAAATCAGCGGTTATCCCCTCACCTTGCACTGAGTCTGGACTGCTATCCCAGTCATGTAGAATCGCCCTTAGGCGATCTTCGTTACCGGATTCGTAGGCTTGGTTCACTAATGCCATCAGTTGTTCTCGGTGGGCGCGTTCTTCTGGATCCGTCGCGAGATCAGGATGAATGCGCTTGGCAACTTCTCGGTAGAGTTGTTTCAGGCGTGCTGATGGGCGAAAGTTATGATTGGAAGCCATCAACGTTAAATATTTTGAAATTTGGGCATTAATCTGTTCTAATTCTTCCTGCCGAATACCTACCACTTGCATATAGCGATACTCGAAGGAGTGGAGCTCAGCCTGAAATGTGGCCAATTCCAATTCTCGTTGTGCTAACTGAGCTTCCAGATCAATTAGCTCTGCCTGCTTTTTCTGAAGTTCTAGCTCTTCTGGCGTCGGTTGACGAACAAGACTACTACTCATTGACTCTGAATCACGATGTGAGGAGATACTATTAATATGGGTTGTGTTCAAGATAGAGAGCTTGCCCCAGACAAATGGCAACCTAATGCTGCCATACCTCAGTTGAAAAGCCAGTATTATCTAACTTAGCTTACTTACTAGTGTTGATGAAAGAGGGAACTCCCGCAATCATACTGAGTCCCACTAAGCTAGGCAGGAACCAATTGCCCCACTTCACATATAAGGTCTGGGTTTGGCGGCGATAAATTTTGGCAGCATGGGTAGTAAAGACAAGCGGTTGCGATCGCCATAGAGTTTGTCCATGCGGATTAATCACAGCAGAGTAGCCTGTATTCGTCGAGCGGACCAGCCAGCGATCGGTTTCTATGGCTCGCATCACGTCATGAGCATGATGTTGGCTAAGCATCTGGGTATTGTAAGGGTCGTTATTGGCCGCTGAGAGGATAAACTCACCCCCTTGGGCGGCTTGAGTTCGAAACAATTGAGGGAAGGCAGAATCAAAACAGATGCCAGCGATGGCAGGTCCCCAGGGTGTGCTGAATTGTTGGTCAGATTTGCCCAAATTCATTTGGGCATTCACAGGGGAGAGTCGACGAATCAGATTTCCAAATATGGGTTCAAAGGGAATATACTCGCCCAAAGGAACAAGTTTGATTTTGTTGTAGCGACTAGAGAGGGTGCCATCTGGCAAGATAGTAATTAGACTTTGCGTAAATCGGTGACCGTCGGGCATAAAACTCCCTAACCAAGCCAGGACCTGTTTCTCTTTAATGACGTCTGCTAGGGGAGGCGTTTCATACCACAGGTAAGGGAAGGCTCCTTCCGGTGTCAGAACAGCATCAACCCCTTGATTTGCAAGTTGGCGATAACCGAACTCGTAATTTTTGCGGGCTTGCTCCATCCCTTGCTTGAATAATTTGATACGCGTGGGAATATTGCCTTGAATGATGCCAATAGTGAGCGCATTTGGGCTTTCAGGGTTGAGAGGCAGATTGTAAAGGCTGAATCCCAACATATGTATTCCCAGGAAAAGTGCGATCGCGGCACTATGATACCGCCAACGATACCGTAGTGATATCCAACTTTCCGCTAAACATCCGTTCACTATGACTAGCGCTGCTGCAATCATAGTGGGGCCAGAAAGGCGACCTAAATGCAGAATCACGAGATTGGCAGGACTTTGGGTAAAGGCGATAGATGTCCAACTCAAGAGCGTTTGCGCCCATACCCACTCTAAACAACACCAAGCGGTCGTGCCGATGAGTATGCGACTATGCGCAGGTAGCTTTGCAGTGGTCCAGGCCATTATTCCTGACCAAAAGGCAGCCATCAAGCCCCCGTACAACGTCACACATAGCCAACAGCTCATTGCAATTGTGATACTGGCCCACCAAGACATCCCCATCCAAGTCATTGGATGTAAGCCTGTTAGCCAGGATAGGGCAGTGCCCTGATATCCGATTCCCCAAGTTAAACCTAAACGCATGGCCAGACAAACTCTTCCCTGAGTGCGTTTAACAAATACCCAAAGGGGTACTAGGGCAATCCATGCTAGCCACCAGGCATTGACAGGAGCCGGGATAATTCCCATCACCAAGCCAGTGAAAAAAATAATTCCGAACCCTCGAATGCCAATGATTGGGGACTTAGAATGGATTCGTTTTTGAACAATATTATGCACGTATAGTCTAACGCTTGCTTTAAGTTCTGCTGGCAGTTTACCCTGATTGAGTTTTGTCTGACGCTGGAATCAAATGAGCAATCGCCAGTTGCTGTTATGTTTGAAGACACCGTACTATCCCTACTTTTGAGAACTCCCTTGACTTCGCTATGCTGATAGTTAAGAACCCTGCTTGTTCTCTTATGGTCACCGCAATTTACTCCCAAACCCTGAGGTTTTCATGGATAACAACAACTTTTTAAAGCAAATGTTGATGATTGGTGTAGGAACCACATCCTTTGTTGCTGACAAGCTGCGGGAGGTTAGTGATCAATGGGTGACCGAAGGGCGGCTCAATCCCGAACAGGCCAAGGCATTTGTAGATGATTTACTGCAACAAATGCGCTCAGACCCTAGCGACTGGGAAGGCCAGATGGAACGGCAAGTGCGTAACATGATGCAAGACCTGGGTTTAGCCAGACAAGCCGAAGTGGATGAATTGCGCGGTAGGATTGATCGGTTGGAGCGACAAGTGCGAGACTTAGAAAATAAGCTTTGGCGGTAGCCCTCCTCGAGCAACACCAGCCATTCAAACCGTTAACACCCTGATGCGATTGGAGAAACACCTTGCGTAATATCTTAATCAGTTTCGGGATTGTCCTTGTTTGTAGTGCCGTATTGTTAATTGCCCAAATTACTCAAGGAACCCCTGAAGTCTCTGCAGAGCCTGTGCAAACAGAGGCCCTTCTAACAAACAATATTCCCACAGCCGTTGCTGCTATTCCCGTTGCCCAAAACCCTAATTCTGATATGAATCCAATTGAAACTGACGACTCCGATTACATCACAACTGCTTCTGGATTAAAATATCGTGACTTGGAAGAAGGTACGGGTGAACAACCCCTACTCGGTCAAATGGTCGTCGTTCACTATACTGGTACCTTAACGGATGGAAGTAAATTCGATAGCTCTCGCGATCGCGGGCAACCATTTTCATTCCCCATTGGTAAGGGACGGGTGATCAAAGGTTGGGACGAAGGGGTTGGCTCTATGAAAGTAGGTGGACGCCGGCAACTCGTTATTCCACCTGATTTGGGTTATGGTTCCAGGGGGGCCGGAGGAGTCATTCCACCCAATGCGACTCTTATCTTTGATGTTGAGCTACTGCGAATTCAATAGCGCCAAGCCTACAATGAACTGGTCTGAGCCCAGGTAAGAGAGGCTCGGCCAGTTTTCACACGTTACAAAACCACTGAGACTACCTGTTGATCAATCGCTTTGTCTACTAATCATCTTTGTCTAGGGTTCTAAAGTATCTTTCAGAACGGTTCGGGCTGCTAGATGGTTACGCGTAGACATCAAAATCTCCGCTTCACGCTCCAAGCGTGCTTGAGTATCCTGCATTTCCAGCAGAGATTGCTGCTCCAAAGCAGCACCATAAAAATTACTAGCAACCCAGTATGAAAGCTCTACTGGAAGACTTGGAATATCATCTGGGAGGTTTATGTCTTGCTCCGTCAGCTTTGCAGAAAGCCTGACAACATCTTGCAACAATTGTTTAACGTTAGTTGTTAAAACTTGCAGATCTTGATCTGCTCTTAGAGGTTGATCTTCAATCCACTCCACTAACCCAACCCGGTAAGGCTTTTCGCGAACATAATGGAGGACCTTAAATCGCTGCTGGCCCAGCGTTAAGATCATAATCCGATCATCTGGAAGCCGCTCATGCTTCGTAATCTCAGCACAACACCCTACCACTGCGGCCTCACCTTTATTTGGGTCCCACATGAGAACACCAAATTGGCGGTCCTCTTCCAAAATGGTGTTCATCATAATCCGATAACGATATTCAAAAATATGCAACGGTAATGGCCGCCCTGGAAATAAAACAACATCAGGTAGCGGAAACAGCGGCAGCTCGCGTACAGCGATTGAAGAAGGAATAGCCATTATCGGTGGGAGAGATGGGATGAGACGTATACCTATTCACTCTAGCCCATGTCCCCAAAAGAATTCACAAATATCCGTGAAAAAACTACTGAGCAGAAAGGAACTAGAGTTTTACCTCAATATCTACACCCGCTGGCAGATCCAGTTTCATCAAAGCATCAATAGTTTTAGGAGAGGGCTGATAAATATCAACAATGCGCCGATGAGTACGGGTCTCAAAATGTTCTCGGGAGTCTTTGTCAACGTGGGGAGATCGGAGAACACAGTAGATGCGCCGACGGGTTGGCAAAGGGATAGGCCCCACTGGGGATGCATTTGTTCGCTTTGCTGTTTCTACAATTTTGTCGCAAGAGGTATCAAGCAAACGGTGATCAAAGGCTTTTAGCCGAATTCGAATCTTTTGTTGCTGGAGAGTAGTCATAGCTTTGATGAGTCTTAAGTTGTCAAGGTTCAGAACAGCAGAAGCTGCTAGTTTAAAGGAAAATTTTAATTCATATGCGGTTGTAATAGAGAAGGAGTTAGCCTATTACAACCGTATACAAATATTAGTTTGAGGACTATTTCAGAATTTTAGAAACAACGCCCGCACCTACGGTACGACCACCTTCACGAATGGCAAAACGCATTCCCTGTTCAATAGCAATGGGGTTGATCAATTCCACAGTCATTTTAATGCGATCGCCTGGCATCACCATTTCAGCAGCACTGCCGTCATCAGCCGTAAAAGCACTAATAGTCCCTGTTACATCTGTTGTTCTCACATAGAACTGAGGTCGGTAGCCAGGGAAGAAAGGTGTGTGACGTCCGCCTTCATCCTTTTTCAAGATATAGACTTCAGACTCAAACTGAGTATGAGGAGTAATGGAACCAGGCTTAGCAAGTACCATGCCACGCTCAATGTCCTCTTTTTGGACACCCCGTAGAAGCAAGCCAACGTTATCACCAGCCATCCCTTCATCAAGCGTCTTTTGGAACATCTCGACGCCAGTGACAGTGGTGCTGCGTGTATCTTTGATTCCAACTAATTCAACAGTTTCACCAACGACCACTTTACCCCGCTCAATCCGGCCAGTCGCAACCGTACCCCGACCAGTAATGGAGAAGACGTCTTCCACGGCCATTAAGAAAGGCTTATCAACATCCCTTTCTGGAGTTGGGATATAGGCATCCACCTCTTCCATCAGCTTGTAGATCTTGTCCACCCATTCGTTATCTCCTTGCTTCATGGAGTCAGCACCGTTGAGGGCTTCCAACGCCATTAGTGCAGAACCAGAAACAATGGGAATATCATCTCCTGGGAAATCATAGTCATTTAAGAGTTCTCGAACTTCTAACTCAACCAACTCTAGTAATTCCTCGTCATCAACCTGGTCTTGCTTATTCATAAAGACCACGATGTTGGGCACCCCAACCTGTTTGGCCAGAAGAATGTGCTCTCGGGTTTGGGGCATTGGGCCATCAGCAGCAGAAACTACTAATACGGCTCCATCCATTTGAGCTGCGCCAGTAATCATGTTCTTGACATAGTCAGCGTGGCCAGGACAATCCACGTGAGCATAGTGACGACCTTCCGTTTCATACTCAACGTGAGCAGTGTTAATCGTAATACCTCTTTCCCGCTCTTCCGGGGCCGCATCAATGTCATCGTACTTCCTGGCTTTGGCTTGGCCAAGGGCAGCGAGAGACATGGTAATTGCTGCTGTCAAAGTGGTTTTACCATGATCAACGTGACCAATGGTGCCAATGTTGACGTGGGGTTTTGTTCGTTCAAATTTTGCGCGTGCCATGTATCAACTATTCCTTTTCGATGAATTATGCGTT
>JANQPU010000252.1 GCA_028285315.1 Acaryochloris sp. IP29b_bin.176 | reverse complement strand
CTGTCCAGAGTGCTCGCCAGAAATTGTCCCGCCACTATCAACAGATGAATCCCATGAATGAGTCCTCGTAGTGTCGCTAATCTTAACTTACAGAGTACTGATACTACGTTGCTACTGATCACAACATTTAGCCAGAGGAAACGGGGAATCAACGGTTACAGGCATTTAGTCGCACATCGCCTAATGTTGTTTGTAGGTAAGTGAGGCCGCTCATTAAATCGGAGAATTCGGCATAGTTGTGGGTTTTGTATTGATTGAGAGGAATGATGCAAATCGACCTCAAATTCAAACAAAGCCGTGTTGCCACTCTGGATTCCCCAAATCATGGGGGTGTCTAGGATAGCTGCGATCAGGTATTGCAAGATACCGCCGTGAGTCACGATCCAGACTCGATCGGAATTCTGGTGGGTTTGATAGAGCGTGTGGATAAAACGGCGGGTGCGATCGCAACAAGTAGACAACGTCTCACCTCCTGGGATAGGGAGCAAATCCTGGCTACTGATCAACCTTTGGCATAACTCAGGATGCTGTTCTTCTGCCTCTTGCCAAGTTAGCCCTTGAAAAATTCCGTTGTCAATTTCAAGCAAAGCCTCATCCGTTTGAAGAGGGGAAAAATCATCTCCCTCTAGGTGGCATGCTACCAGAATCTCCAAGGTCACAACCGCTCGTTTCAACGGACTACTGTAGAGATGAGTTGGAGTCCAGCTTTGTTGGGACAAATATTGCCCTAGAAGCTGAGCTTGAAAAACACCATGGGGAGAAAGAGGCTCATCCAATTGCCCTAACATCTTCTGTTGGGCATTCCCTTGAGTTTCAGCATGGCGAATGAGCAGCAATTGCATCGTAGACTCACAATCCAGACATTACTCTGCCAACAAGTGACACTGAGCATGATGACGGAGCAAGTGATCACACAACACCAAAGCAACCATCGCTTCTACCATGGGTACGGCCCTGGGCAGCACACAAGGATCATGTCGGCCTTTCGCCGCCAGAGTAGTGGATTCACCTGCCTGATTGACCGTCTTTTGGGCTTTGCCAATCGTCGCGGTTGGTTTAAAAGCCGCCCGCAGGACAATATTTTCACCATTAGAAATCCCCCCTTGAACCCCACCAGAGCGATTCGTGACGGTGCGAATACGTCCTTGCTCATCCGTATAAAATTCATCATTGTGTTCTAGACCCGTCATCAGAGTACCTGCAAACCCCGACCCAATCTCAAATCCCTTACAGGCTGGCAAAGATATCACCGCTTTGGCTAATTCAGCTTCCAGCTTGTCGAAGACAGGTGCACCGAGTCCTTTCGGCACCTGGCGAGCCACGCATTCCACCACACCACCAATAGAATTAGCATCCCGCCGGGTTTGATCGATCAGGCCAATCATTTTCTCAGCCGCCTCAGAATTAGGGCAGCGCACCATATTGGCTTCAACTTGAGCTAACGTGACTTGACTGGGGTCAATATCAGCTTCCATATTTTTAATCCGTTTGACATACCCAATCACCTCAATACCTGCAGCCTGCTGAAGAATTTTCTTGGCAATGGCTCCAGCCGCGACCCGACCAATCGTTTCTCGGGCAGACGAGCGACCTCCCCCTTGCCAATTGCGAATCCCATATTTAGCATCATAGGTGGCATCCGCATGAGACGGGCGATAGACCTGGGCCATCTCACTGTAGTCTTGAGGCCGAGTATCTTTATTCCGAACCAAAATAGTAATCGGTGTGCCCAACGTTTTTCCCTGAAACAAGCCCGAAACGATTTCGCAAGTATCTGTTTCCTTACGAGGGGTAGTAATTCGGCTTTGCCCAGGCCGACGTCGATCTAATTCAAACTGAATATCCTCTTCTGTGATTTCAATTTGAGGGGGGCAACCATCAATGACGACCCCTACACCGCCTCCATGGGATTCACCAAAGGTTGTAATCCGAAATAAATGCCCAAAGGTATTTCCCATTCTCTTGATCTGACCGTGCTAAACATATACCTGGCAAGCTGCCTCTCTTCACTATCTCATTTTGACGGCCTCGATAAATAGCCAAAAAAAGAGAGGGAAAGATTTCCCTCTCTTCAAGAGCGTTGGTTATGGCTGAAGTAAACGGTTAATTCTGTTGAGCCGTCTGTGCTCGTTGTTGCTCAATTTGAGCAATGGCTGTGTCAACCTGTTGAGGGGTATAACTGGTCAACTCAGTCAACCACTGCTTAATCAAATCTTGTGATAGAGCGTTTGATCTTGCTGACATCTCGCTAGTACTGAGCATGGACTTTTTCCTTAACCTTTAATCCAACAACTTTTGGAAGTAACCGTCTCTTGAATCCAAATACTAATCCCAATACATGCCAATATAGCCAAGGCATTGTAAGAATAAACAGGCAGAAAAGGTCAGAAATCTGCGCATAAAAGTCAGAAATGCAACCTGACTTTGCGCCAGAAGGTCATATTTATTCGGTGGAATAAAATAGTCATTAAGCGGCTTGCGTCAGACAAGTAGATAAGTAATCCGCTGTAACCATAACAAGAGCAATCACTTTTTCATAGGCCATTCGGGTTGGCCCAAGGACGCCTACACTACCCACGGGAATGTTACCCTTCTGATAGATCGAAGAAATCAGAGTATAGGCTTGAATGGATTCAAGGCTATTTTCCGAACCTATTCGCACTTTGACTTTTTGATTTTGAGGAGCTGAGTCAGACTCTTGATCCATCACATTAGTGGTCAATTCGTGAATCAGGGGTCGTAAGAGATCTTGACCATCCTCCAATAAATGGATGAGGGTTTGGGCTTGTTGTAATTCGGAAAATTCAGGTTGGCGCAGCACCTCAGCCAGGCCACCTACTAAGATATTCTTGGGGCTTAGAGATTCACATCGTTGAGTAAGGTCTGATAGCAGTATTTTCAAGAAATCAGCATATTTTTGAAATTCACGATCGAGCTCATATTGATCTAGCACCACTAAATCTTGCAATGAACGACCCACAAAATGGTGGTTCAAAAAGTTAGACAAAATGTTCAGTTCTTGCTCAATTCGTTCTGAATCGACTTCATCCCAGACTGAGTGAGGCAGTTCCATCACGACCGATTGAGTTTCATAGGCATCGGTAACCAAAATCAACATGACCCGGTGAGGTTCAACCTGGACAAGGTGAAGATGACGGATAGTAGAGGTAGCAGCTTGGGGCAGGGTGATCAAAGCAACACAACCACTGAGCGTGGCTAGAATTTGGGCTGCATCGCGGAGTAGTATTTCGAAAATCCAGCTGTCAGTTCGTAATTGTCGATGCAGGGCTTGTTTAATCTGAGCCATCAATGTTGAAGACGGCATCATGAGTTCATCAACATAATGACGATAGCCAAAGTCTGAGGGAACTCGACCTGCAGAAGTATGGGGTTGAAATAACAAGCCGACTTGTTCTAGGGCACCCATGACATTGCGAATGGTTGCCGGGCTGATGCTCAGTGAATATTCCCGCGCCAATGCCTTAGATCCGACCGGTTCAGCCGTAGCGATGTAGTGATCGACGGTTGCCCTAAGAACTTGTTGTTGGCGATTAGTAAGGCTGAGGTCCATAGGACGGTGACAAAAAAGTGCGATCGCAAGAGTCAGTAGCGAGGAATACTAGGATCTACTTTTAGAGAGTAGGCATCAATGCCTCCACTGACATTCTTGACATTAGTAAACCCATTCTGACTTAACCATAAACAGACTTGAGCCGATCTCATGCCATGATGACACATCACCCAAGTTTCTTGGTGTTGATCGAGCTGCTCGCCAATGGTTGTAGACCACTCAGGAAACTCACTGAGGGGAATGTTTTTGAAAGAAGAAAGGCTTGCAACTTCAACTTCTTGAGGCTCCCTGACATCCAATAGTTGGATACTTGTAGCCCCATTTTGCAGTTGAGATGCTACTGTCTCTACATCAATTTCGGGAATACTAGAAAAATCTTGTGCAGACATCATTTGATCAGCAATTGCTAAAGAGTAGTAACTTGCAAACAGTGATAGTCACAATTTATTCATTTATGTATGACCTATTCTGTCATACGCATAGCAGAACGTGGAATCTATATTGTCTAACTATATTCGAGCAGTCATGTCCCGAGCGACGTACACTACCTCAACAGATGGCTTAACCTATGGGGAAATTCCAGGATTTGAGAACGTCTTTGCACGCGCAGATACCCTAGAACAGTGCCGTCATGATTTGGTGGAATCTCTGGAAGAATGGATCTTTGCCAGGGTGACCCGACAGTTACCCATCCCTGTCGTTGACGGCATTCAACTGCCTGTTAAAGACATGATGTGATCTATAACAAGTTGCAAAATACTATAATGGAGTTTCGTAACCTGGGGCTGTAACGGTTTCGACGTTTTAGCAAACGTAGCCTCATGATTCAGGCCGAGAGTGAGTCGTCTCTCGCAAATAAAAGGCTCAAAACATCGTAC
>JANQPU010000248.1 GCA_028285315.1 Acaryochloris sp. IP29b_bin.176 | reverse complement strand
GAAAGCGTTAGCATCATTCTAGTGGAGGGAAATTTTTACCTAACATTACCCTCTTCAACTTGAATGGAACAACCTCCCTGAAACAGCTATTGAGCCTTCCTCGTTAGTCTAAATTGTGTTAATTAATTATCAACTGAACCATAGTTTAAACGGACAGAATCTGGTCATGTATCATCAATACGGTACTGTGCTGCCTTTTCAAAGAGTCTGAGCTGGTTAGCCTTAGGTGACACCTCAAGAGAAGTACCACGAATAATTTCTTGGTGCCAGTCTTCCAATGCTTGTTCATGAATATCTTCTTGCATGAACCTGAAGGAAGATGCAGCTAAATACTGAATGTCCTTTTCAAAAGAAATCCAGTAACGATTTTCTTGCTCAGCAATAAATCCAGTTGTGTTAGATCCTGCGAATATGTCAACTACAAGATCCCCCGGTTCAGTGAGAAAACGAATAAAAAACTCCGGTAATTTCCCTGGGAACCTGGCTGGATGAGCTTTTAGTCCAAGAGTTTTACAACCTCTAAGATACTGACTATTAGATTCAGAGTTGGAAATTTGTAGCAAGTTAGAAGGGAGTGCCCCCCCATTATCTTTTCCAAAACTTTTACTAATATCGTGTCCCGACGGTCGCTTCTTAGGATCATAAAATCTGTCAGGATCTTTTAGTAACTTTTTCATTCTTGGGCTGTATTCAGTTAAAACTTTCGTTACGTCTGACTTGGGAAATTCAGATTTACTAAACCACCAAACAGTATTTACTGAATCTTTTGCTCTAATTTTTCTTTTATTAACCCATTCAATAGGGCTGGGAAGCTTAGAAGGATTAAACCAGTAAAAGTCCTCTGCAAGGAAAAACCCTATTTCATCACAGAAGTAGATAGGGATTCTGAAATTGTAGAGACTTCTGACTGGTTTTCCTTTTTCATAAGCACCTCCTAAATCTAGAACGAAGCTGCCATCAGCTTTCAATTTTTGATAAACCAGTCGAGCAAAATCTGCAAGCCAATCAATATACTCACTTTGTTTTTTGTTACCGTACTCCTTCTTTCTTTGAAGAGCAAAGGGTGGACTCGTTATTACTAAATTGACGCTCTTGTCAGGTAGCTTTCTCAGTAGCTCTAAAGAATTTCCACAAAATGCTGCACCCTTATCAGTTAAATACGCTGGCGGACATTCAATAGCCTCAATGTCTATAGGGAAACCATTCTCTAAGCTGATCAATGCTTAATCCTCGAATTGCTACTTATAGTCTGTAGACTCATGGTCATCATTATCTCAAAGATGTATCTTATGTCAACCTCTTATCATGTGTGTCCGTGTCAACCAATGTAAGGAAGCTGTTTGCAAAAAGATTACGTCAGGTCCGGCTATCAAAAGGACTTTCGCAGGAAGCACTTGCTGATCTAGCAGGTTTGCATAGAACTTATGTAGGATCAGTTGAGCGCAGCGAACGCAACGTGTCAATTGATAACATGGAACGTCTTGCAAAAGCCTTAGAGGTTGACATTTCTGAACTTCTAAGAGAGGAAAGGCATGGACTTCCACCCAGACAAGAAAGTTCTTGATGAACTATTTCCATACATAGAACGTTACCAAGAGCTAGCATTAAAGCATGGAATTAACGATATTTTTCAAGATAACGGCGGTAAAATCCTACAAGTTCTTTTAATAACTGGCTTGGAAGTTTTGCCAGGTAGAGAGGGTAACGATGCGAAGGACTCTAATGGAAATGAGTATGAGCTAAAATCTGTAAATATACAGCTAACTAAAAGTTTTTCTACTCACCACCATATCAATCCAGGCATCATTGAAAAGTATAGGCAGGTTGATTGGATTTTTGCTGTTTACAGCGGGATAAATCTATTGTCAATATATCAGCTTACTCCAGCAGACTTAGAATTTTATTATGATAAATGGGAGAGGAAATGGAATGACTCAGGTGGGAAGGACATAAATAATCCCAAAATTTCCTTAACCTATGTCAAGAAACATGGGTTATTAATCTATGAAGTTTAAGCTGACTTAGATGTCTAACACTTCGTTGGTGCGGTCGGTACAAAGGTAATTGGTTAGTATTCAAGAATATCTGCTACCGCACAACTCCACCGTTATGCGACATTAATTCTAGGAAACGGACAAATAATTCTGGATTTTACGCCTTTGCTGACCTGAAGCACACAGATCAACGGTTGCTAAACGTTGTTTTATTGTGAAGACCCTCACCCATTATCTAGGGATTCGTTAAGGTTTAAGGGATAAGCCTCTCTAAGCTTTACATTACGTCTATGGGATTCTCACTGAGAGCTGCCTACAGTTGTTCAGCTAACACCCTCAACGTCAATTCAAAATCGGTATTTGTGATCTATGGATTTTGATCATATTCGTTTCTATGCTCATGATGCGAAGCAATGCCGTTGTTGGTTTACCAACGTTCTAGGGTTCCAATATCTCGGTAACGCCACAACGTCTAATCAACAGATTGAAGTCGTTTTTTCAGAGGCCATTGTCTGTATTATTGTCAGTCCCTTGAATCAGGCTGGCCCGGCTGCGCAATACCTCCAGCACCATCCTCCTGGCGTGGTCGATTTGGCTTTTCGGGTATCAGATGTTAGGGCTACCCTCATCCGTGCTGTGCAGAAGGGCGCAACCCTGCTGCACCCCTTAACTGAAGAGCAGCAAGACAACGGTACGTTGGTTTGGGGCAGAGTGAAAGGATGGGGAACGCTAGAACACACGTTGGTGGAGCGAAAAGGCCAGGCCTCAATTTTGCCATCAGACCTCATTCCACTCTCAGCCCAATCACTATCTAATGCTGAAACGAGTCGTCGTTCATTCAAGCAGATTGATCATGGCGTTTTGAACGTTGGTAAAGATCAACTGCAAGCTGCTGTGAGTTGGTATCAGAAAATATTTGGATTTGAAACCCACCGATACTTTGATATTCAAACCCATCGTTCGGGTTTGCGTAGCAAAGTGTTGACTCACCCCCAAGGCCAAGTTAAATTCCCGATCAATGAGCCTACTTCAGCCAATTCCCAAATTCAAGAATTTCTAGATTTCAATCAAGGGCCTGGAATTCAACATATTGCGTTGGGGACCTCGAATATTCTGGATACGGTCTCTCAACTCAAACGCCGAGGGCTATCATTGCTGGATATTCCGTCCAGTTACTATCAGCAATTACGGCACCAGTTTGAACAGACCCATTCTCATCTCAATTGGTCAGCCCTAGAGCAACACCAGATTCTGGTTGATTTTGAAGAGGATGTTGGGACAGGCATTCTATTGCAAACCTTCACGAAGCCTATTTTTCAGCAACCCACCTTCTTCTTTGAAATCATTGAACGTCAGCAACAAGCCCAAGGGTTTGGCCAGCGGAATTTCCTTGCCCTATTTCAAGCCATAGAACGGGAGCAACAGAAACGGGGGGTAGTGTTATAGGTCGGTCTGAGTTTGCTGGCGTTGGCGAACCAGGTTGGCGGCCAGTTGAATCGCAGCAATCATACTGGTTGGATCCGCAACCCCCTTTCCTGCAATGTCAAACGCAGTCCCGTGATCGGGGGACGTGCGGACAAAGGGTAAGCCAATCGTTGTATTGATGGCCCGGTCAAAGGCCATGAGCTTGACGGGAATCAAACCTTGGTCATGATAGAGCGCCAAGTAGGCGTCATAGGTTGTGGGTTGAAAATCCATTGTTTTCGCTCTGGAACCGTACCAGGCTTGCCCCGGAGCAACCCAAAGGGTATCAGGGGAGATAGGACCCGCTAAGGTCATGTCGGGATGTTGCGATCGCATCTCCTCTACCCAAGGTATCAGCCAATCGATTTCCTCTCGGCCTAACTGCCCCTGCTCGCCGCTGTGGGGATTCAGACCTGCGATCGCAATCCTTGGATGCTCTATACCAAACTCATGCTGTAAGGTTTTCTTCAATAGCCCTAACTTCATGGCTAGCAACTCAGGGGAAAGCTGGCAGGAAACTTCAGACAGAGGGATATGGGTAGTTGCGAGCAAGGTGCGAAGCTGCCATCCCGTATAGGGGGAAGAGGCAACAAAGAACATACCGAATTCGGATATCTGAGCCCGCTCTGCTAGGTATTCTGTTTGACCGGGATAATGGTGTCCTGCTGCTTTCCACACTGATTTCGCAATCGGCCCCGTCACGATGCCGTCAAACGTGCCCTCAAGGGCACCCGTAATAGCCCTAGACAGGTAAGCGAAGCTAGCAGTACCTGTTTCAGCAGAAGGCTGTCCAAAATTAGGGATAGAGCATTGGTTGAATTGCGTCTCCACAATATGGAGTTTTTTAGGATCCGCAAGATTCCAGGCAGAATGGGAGTCTATCCGTTGCTCAAGATGTTCATAAACGGCCTCAAGCGAAGACCACTCTCCAATGACACAGATATCAGCTACACCATCAAGAAGTGGATCACCTAAAGCCTTCAAAACAACCTCAGGACCTATCCCTACTGGATCACCCACAGGGATAGCAAGACGGGGTAGATAATGGGATTCAACCATTTTGAGGCATCATCCAGTTAGACTGATGCAATTGCTGAGGGAGTAACGTCCTTATGCAGGAGACGTTACTTCTTCGGGTTCTGTGGCTGTACTTGGTTCACCAGCAACTCCATCCTGATTTGCCTGTCCTCCTTCCTGTTGCGCCATCATTTGCTGCCGATAGCGTTCTGCCATTTCCTCAGCTTTGTCATAAACCAACTGAGGATTCTTGACCATATCACCGGGTTCTGGCTCTAGCTGCTTAGTAGAGAGGGAAATGCGTCCCCGCTCAGCATCCAAGTCGATGATCATCACCTTCAAATCATCATTGACATTAAAGACGCTATGGGGCGTATCGATGTGGTCGTGAGAGATTTCGGAAATATGAAGTAGGCCACTGACACCACCAATGTCGATAAAGGCACCGTAAGGCTTAATACCGCGAACTGTTCCAATGACAACTTCGCCGACTTCCAAACGGTTCATCTTCCGCTCAACCAAGGCTCTTCGATGGCTGAGAACTAGACGGTTACGCTCTTCATCCACTTCTAAAAACTTAAGGGGTAATTCTTCACCAATCAAATCTTCCTTCGTGGCTCGGGTGCTGATGTGAGAACCGGGGATAAATCCTCGCAGTCCTTCAATTCTGACTAGAGCACCACCGCGGTTGGTCGCAAAGACAGAGGAACGAACCGTTGCATCTTCCGTTTGCAGCTGACGAACTCGCTCCCAAGCTCGCATATACTCAATGCGGCGAATGGATAAAGTGAGCTGCCCATCTTCATTCTCATCCGCAAGAATAAAAAACTCACGAGTCTCATTGGACTGCAGTACTTCATCAGGGTTCTCAATCCGATTGATGGACATCTCCTGAATGGGAATATATGCCGCAGTTTTTGCACCTATATCAATCAGAGCTCCCCTGGGTTCCAAACTAAAGACCGTACCTGCCACAACGTCGCCGGGGTTGAAGTGGTAATCATACTTATCAAGTAAAGCGGCGAAATCGTCGTGAGTAAAGCCGATGTCTGGCAGTGTGGTTTCCCGATTGACCATTCTTTGATGTTCCTAAGGTGTTTCTTACTATGGGTGGATAATGACGTCTCCTTTGTCCGTGAGGACCTCAATTATAGGAGCGCAGGGGCGGTACCAAGAATCTCCTTGGCATCCTTTTATCTAGATTTGGCACTAGATCTATCATCCTAGCGCAATATCTCAAACCTTAACGATTTATTTCTGTAATTTTATTTCTGTAATTGTTGAGTTTCTGATAATTAGGAACAAAACCTCAAGTAAGTCTAGCTTGACTATCTTTGGCGACTTGAGGAGACGATATAAGGAGGCTCCGGTTGCAGAGAGACAGTATCTTTATGCTGCTCTCTCAGTGTACTTTGCAACTGATTGTCCCCAGACTCTTTGAGCTGATTGAGTTCATCGACAAAATCCCGAATTCCACGAAATTGTCTATAGACAGAAGCAAAGCGAACATAGGCAACTTCGCTTAGGGACTTTAACTTTGTCAAAACGGATTCGCCGAGTTCCGTACTAGTTACTTCTTTGATCGCCTGTTGTTGGAACTCCGCTTCGACATCGTCTACCAAGGTTTCTAGCTGAACGGCAGTCAACCCCGTTTTCTCGCAAGCTGTCACCACACCCTTAAGCAACTTGGATCGATCAAATAATTCTCGATCCTGATTGCGTTTGATCACAGTGATGGGGACGAACTCAATTCGCTCATAAGTGGTGAAACGGCGGTTGCATTGGAGACATTCCCGCCGACGCCGAACACTTTGTCCTGCCTCTGCTGAGCGTGACTCTAAGACTCTGCTATCCGTATGCTGGCAGAAGGGGCATTGCATACTGGCTTGTCCAATATGTGTAACAAAACAATTTATATAGAGAGGAAAGCAGTAACTGAAAGTAGGATGATCGAAGCCTTAATCCTCAAAAGAGTTGTGGCTTCGATTCATGCTTACAACATTTTCTTCAGGTACTGTGCCCATTCTACTGCCATTGTCATGTCCGTAAAGGGGATGAGAAGAGGATCTTCGTTATCCTGGCGCTGTAACGTCAACTGAATGGTTTTACCTTTGCCTGGTGGATGTTCTAAATCTATGGGTTGGCCATCCACCTGGACAAAAACATTAGCAATTTCTGTGATTGAGCAGTGTTGAAGGTTAATTGGTCCTGTAAGAGTAGGTTGCCCCCAAGTGAGGGTTAGTTCTTTCTGCGCTAAAACAGCATAGATATCATATTTGGCGCGGTCATACGACTGTGCCCATGTCCGATATGCTTCAACTTTACGATATTCGATCCACCCAGATCTGGCTAACCCTATAAACACTGCAAGTAATGCCAGCCATACCAACCCTTCTGTCATAACTCATATTTGCATTGGCATTAGCTACTTGAAGAGAGCGGGAAAGGTACTAATATCCCCTTTCCCACATCTGAGGGCTATGTTAATCAACCCAGATAGATGGGTAGTAAGGATCACCGAAAAATGGCACCACCCCAGTTGCAGGATAGTGATCATCGTTTGGAGCAAAGATGCGTCCTACTGCTTCCGATAAATATTTGATCCCTTGCATGAATAAGTTCATAAGTTTCATATGTAGACTCCCATATACAAAATGAATGGGAACGAGCATTCCCATCCTTGTTTTGAATCAAAGGTTGCAATCTCATAGTTCGATCATAACGTGAATGATTAGCAAATTTAATAAGTCTGACAACCCTAAATATAAATTCTTTATAAGAAACTTAAACTAAGGCTGCAATAAGTAACGCTTTGCGGAGGTTCTGTTACTCACTGATTGATTGGGTAACGATGGTTATATGAAAGTTCTTGACGATAGAATGCTTTTCAAGGCATGATGATAGTCGCATTCGGGGTTATAGCTCAGTTGGTAGAGCACCTGCATGGCATGCAGGGGGTCAGCGGTTCGAGTCCGCTTAACTCCATTTATATATGATATTTTGTGTTGTTCAGTTAAGTCTAGCTTGGGTTTAACCCGTATTCCTCATGCCAGCCGCAATGCCGTTGATAGTGAGAAGAGCCCCACGTAAAAGGTCTTTTTCGCTAACATTACCTGCCCCTAGAGCAACGCGATCTTGCCGCTGATACTGTCTTAACCGCTTGAGAAGCGAGACTTGCAGAAACCCTAAGGGAACAATGGTGCCGTTACGGAGATGAACCGATCGCTTGAGATTAGGATCTCCATCTAAGAGTTGCTGATTCCCTGTAATTTTGGAAACCATTTCCCGCGTCAGGTAATACTCTTGAGCAATTTGCTCAAATAAACACTCAAAACGATCTACATCTTTAGGGGTGGTTAATTCCTGAAGATAGTGATGGGCAATTTGTAAATCGACTTTTGCCAGGGTCATTTCCACCTTGGAAATAACCATCTTAAAGAAGGGCCACTTGCCGTAGAAATACTGCAGTAGAGTGAGATGTTCAGCAGATTTTTCATCCAGAAAATCCTGGAGTGCAGTACCAACGCCGTACCATGCTGGCAGCAGAAATCGACTTTGTGTCCAGCTAAATACCCAAGGAATAGCCCGCAGACCGTCTAAGGTCCGTCGATTATCGGCCCGCCGCCGGGCAGGGCGAGCAGCATGCTGTAATTGGCTAATCTCATTAATGGGGGTGACCTCATAGAAAAAGTCCACTAAGTCCTCTTGTTCATGAATGAGGGCTCGGTACCGCTTGCGCGATCGCGCCGCTAAATCCTCCATGATTTCATGCCAGGGTTCAATGCTGTCCATCGTAGAACGCAACAAACTAGACTGGATGACTGCTGTAGAGATAGTTTCTAGGTTATACAGAGCAAGTTCAGGCAAAGAATACTTCGAGGCAACGACTTCGCCCTGTTCCGTAATTTTGATCCGACCATTAACGCTATAACCCGGTTGCGCCAAAATGGCTTCGTAGGCAGGTCCTCCTCCCCGCCCCACTGAGCCCCCCCGACCATGAAAAATACGTAGAGAAATTCCATAAGGTTCTGCCGTTTCCTGTAAGCGTTGTTGGGCCTTATAGATCTCCCAATTGCTGCTGAGGAAACCTGAATCTTTATTGCTATCGGAGTATCCCAGCATAATCTCTTGTAGAGATAAGGAGGAATCCGTAGGTTGCGGATTAGAGCCCTGGGAATCCACCAAATAGTTTCGATAAAACGCTAAATTAAACAGCCGGGTCATTACACTAGGGGCCCTCTGTAAATCATCCACCGTTTCAAAGAGGGGGATAACGTGCAACGTTCCAGTCGCAGTAGTGGGATCAAAGAGACCGGATTCCTTGGCTAAAAGCAACACCTCTAGCAAATCACTGGCCTCATGGCTCATGCTGATGATGTAGGTACGACAAATTTCAATTCCAAATTCTTCCTGCAACCGTCGAATCATCCGGAACGTATTGATCAGCTCTTGAGTCTTATCTGAGAAGGGGAGGTCATGGGGAATGAGGGGCCTGCGAGTCTGGAGTTCTTGTGTCAGCCACTCTAAACGTTCAGGTTCAGACAACTCGTTATAAGGTTTGGGCAGAATCTGCAAATAGTTAACAATTTCAGTGAGGGCCTCTGAATGGCAGGAACTCTCTTGCCGGATATCGAGTTGGGTCAGGTTAAAGCCAAAGATCTCCACCTGGCCAATGAGATTATCTAATTCCCGACAGTTAATGCCTGTAGTCTGTAAGTTCTCCTGTACGATGCGGAGTTCAGCCAAAAAGTCCTGAGCAGCAGGATAATAAATTTGTTCGTTCATCCCTTGGGGGTGGATGGGATGAGAAAAATCAACCAGTTGGGCCTGTTGTTGGTTGCGATCGCGGGTATTTTCCAAACGTTTCAGGATGTAGGAAAGCT
Source organism: Acaryochloris sp. IP29b_bin.176 (assembly GCA_028285315.1). Taxonomy (GTDB): domain Bacteria; phylum Cyanobacteriota; class Cyanobacteriia; order Thermosynechococcales; family Thermosynechococcaceae; genus Acaryochloris. The sequence continues at coordinate 20,305 of JANQPU010000248.1, read as the reverse complement.
TAAATCGATAGGGTTCACCCAGAAACCGAATGGAGAGTTTGTCATACACCTCAGGCATTTGTAACTGATCTTGCCCCAAAGATTTCTCCAAGCCTGGCGGAACCTCAGACCAGTACTGAGATAACGTCAACAAATTGATCAGCTTTTTGATCGCTTGGATATATTTTTCTAAAACTAAATTTCGTTGATAGCAGGATGTCTGCCAAGTGATGGCTGGCGTCACAGCTGGGTTACCATCTCGGTCAGATCCTACCCAGGACCCAAATTTACAAAAGTTGTAGCGAGGGGGGCTTAACTTGGGAAAAGCTTGGTTCAAATGTTGGGATAAGCGGTGATAAAGCTGGGGAATCGCATCAAACAGAACTTCTCGAAAGTAATGGAGACTATACTCAACTTCGTCTAAAACCGTCGGTCTAAATTGATGAAGTTCATCCGTCCGCCACCAAAATCGGACTTCCTCAGTCAGTTCTGATTGTAATGAATCCACTTCCCAGGTAGATCGAGTATTGTTCGCGAGACCTGCTTCAGCTTCATCCAATTTGCCCAATATTTTGGCAATCCGCCTTTGCTTTGCTCGGATAGTCTGCCGCACAATCTCTGTCGGATGAGCGGTAAATACAAGCTGAATATCCAGCGTCTGAATAATATTTTGAATATGTCGAGGCGGAACATTTAACTGCTTCAGCTTGGGAAATAACCAGGCAAAAGTTCCAGCATTGGGTTCTCGCAAGACGGTATCAAAGATACTGTGTTCTGGTAGTTCAGTTTGACCATTGTGACTAGAATGCCCTTCGGAGAAACTGTGAGGGCTATTGTGATTGGGAAGCGTAAAAGGTGAGGTCTGAGTCATTGTGCCCCGGGTACGGACAATACTCTCCTCTTGCTCATAATGTTGTTCCACAATATTAATCAGCTGAAAATAGAGGGCAAAAGCTCGTGCTGCTCGAATTGCCTCATCTAACTCCAGCTTTTCTACCACCCTGAGCACTTCTGTCTCAGGAACCCGAGGTGCTTGTCCTTCGGGGGAGCACATTGAACGCAATTGCCGCAGTAGCTCCACTAACTCCTGTCCACATTCATCTCTAAGGACAGCCTCTAGCAAATCTTCAATCATTTTAATTCGATGAAGAAGTAACGACTGTAGCTGATTGGGCTGTACTGATTGGGGATGGATACGGTTGAGGGTAGAACGCATAGAGTATCAACTCAAATAATTAAGATCGATGGAATTACTGGATTTGAAGACGATAGTTAAGTTGGAGGAAACTTCGCCTTTAAAGCATCAACCTCTGCAGAGTAGTTGTAGAGTGCCGTTAAAGATATCTCCATCACAATTCTAGGGGGTAAACCTCAATTTACTATCTTTCTCTAAAAGCGAATTCCCTTGATAGAGGTGGATTCCCCAGGTGAAACTTGCATTTTTGGGATGAATCTTACTGCTGAGACATGGCTACTTGATGATTTTCAAGGCTAACAGCAGCTTAGGAAATCTAGATGTTGATAAAGGCGACAATTTACTCAAATATAGATTCTCCTTCGCATCTAGCCTCCATCTTTCTTTGAAATGGAACGCAAGAAAGGTCTAATCTTTTCAAGACAACAGCATCGTACTCCTTATTCTGCAAGGTCTAAGAAGGGTAAGGATATCCCCTGTAATATGCCTTCACTCCAATTGCCTAGGGTGATAAAGCATTTGAATAGCTGTTGTTGCCCTAGCAATGCAACCAGTAGGGGCAATGTTGCCAGACTGAGCATTAGCTCCAAATACTCGGGCTTGAGAAGAATAGGGGGAACCTTAGAGAGGGGGGTAGACGGTGAAAACATAATGAGACCTTTTAATAATTCCTTAGCGAAGTGTCCAATCTTTTGCCCAAGCTAGAATTTTGGACACTCGATCAGGATGATGGGATTCACAATAGAGACGTAGAACAGGTTCAGTCCCACTAAAGCGGATAAGCAACCAACTATGATCGGCAAGCAGGAACTTAAAACCATCAATCGATAGTACTTTTGTGACCTCTTGGTCTAGCACCTGGGTAAAGGGTGAAGATTGGAGTTGGGCAATGAGCTGATCTTTGTCTGCTTCAGACGCTAAGGGTAAATCAATACGATCATAAAAACTCGTGAACCCTGTCTGGGTTTGTAGCTGTTGATACAGACTGGTCAGATCTTTCTGGGTTTGGGCAGCAGCCTCTAGTAGATAAAGAGCCGAGAGTAAGCCATCTCGTTCAGGAATATGGTTGCCGTAGCCGATACCTCCTGACTCTTCCCCACCTATCAATACAGCCTCAGTATCAAGCATATGATCCGCAATATATTTGTAGCCAATCGGAGTTTCGTGTAAAGGCAGATTATGCAAAGCAGCGACTTTGGGAATTAGTTCGGATCCACTAATGGTTTTGATCACTTCTCCTTGAAACTGTCGGCGAGCAGCTAAATGTTCAATCAAGATCGGAATCAAAATCTGGGAACTCAGGAAATTACCTTGACCATCCATGGCCGCGATCCGATCGCCATCACCATCGAAGATAAATCCCACTACTGCTTCTTGTGCTGAACTCTGCTGATTATGGGTTTGGATCGATTGGATCAACTTACCTAAGTATTTGGGGAGTGGTTCAGGGGCACCCCCTTCAAATAAGGGATCGCGATCGCAATTCAGTTCCTTAATTTCAGCTGATAGTAATCTTTGCAGACCACTTGCTGTGGCTCCATGCATGGTGTCAACAAATACCGTGAGCTGCTTTTGGTTGATGGCCTGGTTGATCCTATCCATGTCAACTTTCGATTGTAGGATTTGGCAATAGTCCGGCCAGGGATCAAAGGTGTCTAAGGTTCCAGCTTTTACCGGAGTCATAGAGGCATTCACTGCCAATCTTTCTTGAATCGCTTGAGTGACAGCAGGTGGAACAGATCCCCCAAATGCCCCTTTGACTTTGAGACCCGAGTAGATTCCAGGATTATGGCTGGCAGTGATAACAAGGGCTCCAAGAGCTTGGCGATGATAAGCAGCCCAACTGAACGCAGGTGTGGGAGCAAAGGTATTTGACAAAAGTACATCAAACCCTGCTTGCTGAACTGCTTCGGCAGTGGCTTGGGCAAACTCTTCGGAGAGGAATCTGCGATCGTACCCCACAATCACTAGGTGTTTAGTGTCGGCACTGCCATAGGTTTCTTCTAGGATTTGAGCAGCTATGGGGGCAACATGCACCAGTCGCTCGAAGGTAAATCCTTTGGCAATAATGCCTCGCCAACCATCGGTGCCAAATTTGATTAATGATGCAGATTCATTAAGCATAGGGAATCCGTTAGGACACTGTGTCTACATCCTACACACCAAAAGTTAACCCGTAATTACTAACAAAACTTAATCTTTAGTTTATGATTTTGAGTGAAACGCAGATTCGGGAGGTTTATTTTGACCCAACACCAAGATGCCATCGCTCCACATGGTGGCTCACTCATTAATCGGGTTGCCTCTGAGGCCCAGAAACAGGACTTTCTTGCCAAAAGCGATAGCTTACCCCGTGTGCAGCTTGATAAGCGAGCAACCTCTGATTTGGAAATGATTGCAATTGGTGGTTTTAGCCCTCTTGCAGGCTTTATGGGGCCAGCAGACTACGAACAAGTCGTTAACCACATGCACTTAGAAAATGGGTTGCCGTGGTCAATTCCAGTAACCTTATCTGTCGATGAAGAAGTCGCTGCTTCCCTGACCATTGGAGATATAGTACGTTTGGATGATCCAACTGGCACTTTTGTAGGGGTGATTGAACTCACGGAAAAGTACACCTACGACAAGAAACACGAAGCCACCCAAGTCTATAAAACCGATGATCTTCAGCATCCAGGGGTCAAAGTTGTCTTTGACCAAGGGTCAGTTAATCTTGCCGGTCCAGTTTGGTTACTAGAACGACAGCCCCATCCTCAATTTCCGTCCTATCAAATTGACCCCGCTATTTCTCGTCAACTCTTCCGTGAGCGAGGTTGGAAAACTATTGTGGGTTTCCAAACGCGGAATCCGATTCACCGTGCCCACGAATATATTCAAAAATGTGCTTTAGAAACCGTAGATGGATTATTTTTACATCCATTAGTGGGAGCGACGAAGAGTGATGATATCCCTGCCGATGTGCGGATGCGTTGCTATGAAATTATGATGGAGCATTATTTTCCACAGGATCGAGTGATTTTGGCGATCAATCCTGCCGCCATGCGCTATGCGGGTCCCCGTGAAGCTATTTTCCATGCATTAGTTCGCAAGAATTATGGCTGCACACATTTCATTGTTGGTCGTGACCATGCGGGTGTGGGGGATTACTATGGCACCTATGATGCTCAGCATATTTTCGATACGTTAGATGCTCAGGCGTTAGGGATTGCGCCCATGAAGTTTGAACATGCCTTCTACTGCAAGAAAACCCAGTCAATGGCAACGACAAAAACGAGTCCCAGTGGACCAGAAGATCGCATTCATCTGTCTGGAACCAAGGTAAGAGAAATGCTGCGTCGAGGTGAGTTGCCCCCACCTGAGTTTTCTCGCCCTGAAGTGGCGTCCGAGTTAGCATCTGCGATGAAAGCTTGAAGTTTGCGAATGCAAACGGCGATATAGTGAAGACAGGAACCCATTACGCATGATGGGTTCTACCTTTTTGCCCTCCTGTAGGCCCTCTCCATAGACATCACATCATGGCACTGACCCGACGCGCTTTACTGCGAAAAACTAGCTTAGTGCTGGCTGGCCTAGGTTTGAGTGATTTGTATCTGTGGAGATTTGCTCATCAATATCAACAGGTGCTAGCACAGCCAACGTCACGAAAACTCGCCTTGTTAGTGGGCGTTAACCAATATCAGAAGTTGGGAAAACAGGCCAAGCTGAAGGGATGCTTGACGGACCTAGAATTGCAGCGAGAGCTGCTGGTTCATCGGTTTGGCTTCTACCCTGATGATATTGTTATGCTGAAAAACCAGCAGGCCACCTACAAAAATATTGAAGCGGCATTTACGACCCATTTGATTGAGCAGGCTCGTGCTCAAGATTGTGTCATCTTTCACTTTAGTGGTTATGGATGCCTCTTAAGTCCCTATGTCGACGCTGCTCCAGAAGCAAAAACGCCTTTACCCTCCAAAGTACTGCTCCCGTTCGACAGTAATAGTCAAAATTTTGAGAATAGCCAAAGTGTTGAGAATGCCCTGTTACAAGATCAGTTAGCCTTTTGGTTTCGATCCTTGAATACACAACAAAGCCTCTGTGTATTAGATGCTGGATTTACTTATCCGGGCAAGGCATTACTGGGAAATTTACGGGTGCGATCGCAGCCCAATATCCAGCAGAAAACTAGCTTACCTGGGGATCGAGAGCAACAGGAGAAATTGCTCAATCAATCTCAGCGGCGTCAAGCACCATCTGAACTGATTCTGTCAGCCTCTCAGCGTCCTCAAACCGCAGTTGAGGCCCAATGGCATGACTTCTCCTCGGGATTATTCACCTATGCCTTAACGCAGCATCTGTGGCAAATCTCCCCGTCTCAAAAATTTTCAGCCAGCTTTAATCGAATTGTTTCTGATATCGAGCATCAGGTTGGTCGGGTACAGCAGCCTGACTTGGGGGGACAGACTAGCTCAGATGTTTTGTCAGGGCTGCCTTTAGGAGCCAGTGCCGATGGCGTTGTCACTAACATTGGGGACAACGGAGATGAAGTAACGATTTGGCTAGGTGGCATATTGCCCCAAGTTGTAGGTCATTACGAAGCTACAACTTGCTTTAAGGTTGTGTCGGATGAGAGCAGCTCGTCAAGTTTTCAATCTACTTCAGATTCAGATGAATCCACTGGCGGGACAACTGAATCCAGCACCGTCAAACCAGATCTGTTTATCCAGTTGGAATCTTGCCGGGGCTGCGTAGGAACGGGACGCTACCAGGAAGGTCCACTCAACTCAGGGCAGAAAATTTGTGAGGCATTTCGAGTCATTTCCAGGTCGGTAAACTTAAATGTTGCTCTCGGATCACAGCTCAATCGGATTGAGCGGGTAGATGCAACCAGTGCTTTTTCGGATATGTCCAATATCAACTCGATCATGGTCGGAGAGCAAAACGCAGACGTTCTGTTTACCCAGGCCTCTTCCTCCTCTCAAGTGATTGTTAATTCCATCTCTACTGATGACTTATCTGAAGAAGAAGACCCTCCTGCTCCGCCCCCCCAAACTCAGTACGGTTTATTTTCTCAGGGCGGTGAAGAATTAGCCGATACCCGTGGAGAGTCAGGTGAGGCAATTAAAACGACGGCCAATCAACTGCACGACACTCTAAAACTACTGTTAGCTCGAAAGACACTCGATCTGACGGTGAATGATTTCTCGTCTAGAGTGGGGGCAATCGTGACATTGGAATCAGTAGATACCGACCAGACTCAGACTCTAGCACAGCAATTTACCTCTAGAGTTCCTTGGAAGGGGAAAGAGAATAGTATGACCTTGTCTTCGTTCGAAAAGCAGGGACAAGTCGTCCAGCTTTCCAGGGGGCAGCATATTCAATATCGAGTGCACAACTATAGTGATACGCCTCTCTATTGGCTGGTGTTGGGCGTTGATACTCGAACCCAATTCTTTACGATTTATTCTCCCGAAGCCTTGTTAGCAATACCACAGACTGGCCAGACCAATCAGGAGATGATTGCACCTAAGAAATCGTTGACAGTGCCCTTTGCCATGAATGAATACGTGGTAAGGGGACCAGAAGGGGTGGCGACAACCTACGTTATCTTGAGCCGCTCTCCGTTTGTCAAAGGGTTAGGTGCGATTGCTAGTAAAATTCGTCAGTCTTCCAGCAATACCTCTCCTGTGGTTGTCCGCCTGGTTAACCCATTAGAGGTGACTCAACAAGTATTACAAGATTTGCATGATGGCAGTGTCCCAACGGCTGAACAGATGGGGATTGCTTCCGATAGCAACTGGATTTGGGATGTGGATCAGTGGGCGACCTTTCAATTTACTCATGAGGTGATTTAAGTATTTGGCGTCTGAGGTGCGGTGGCTTGTCTTAAAAGGATGCGTATTAAACCAGGCTGCTTCTTAGGATGCTAAAGATGCTGGGGGAATATGCTACTCAGAAGCCTTTGCAGAGAATAGGCCCTTCTCTGTACAAATCGCTTGCAGGGGTTGATCCCAAATTTCCGTGGGGAGCTGGTTGAGGAGGTTTTGCTCAAAGATAATACCGATCGTGGGGATTGTAGACCAGGCTGGGGAGGCGAGTAAACGGTCATAATAACCGCCGCCATAGCCGAGGCGATAGCCGTTGCGATCGCAGGCTACTGCTGGCACCAAAATCAAATCAACTTCAGCAGCGGATAGCTCAGGACAATCAGGATAGGGTTCCAGAATTCCATATTTGCCCGTTTGCAGCATTTGGGAGTCCAGGGGATTGCAGCGATGCCAAATCAAATGTTGTCCCACACAGCGGGAGAGTCCCCATTCGCGATTGCGCCCTTGTAAGAACAACCAGCTTAAATCGGGTTCTTGCCGAAAGGTCATATAAGCTAAAACTGTCTTTGCCTGTTCCCAGAGCGAAGAACTAAGCAACTGCTGACAGAGAGTTTGACTAAAAAGACGCCATTGCTCAACGGGCATCGATTGACGCTGTGTCAGCAATTGACGTCTGAGTCTATTCTTCTCAAGCAGGGGGTTAGAGCTGGAAGATTGCACTAAAACTGGGTTGCCACCAATAAGAACAAACTATCCACTAACAACGTTCCCAATACAGATCCCGAAAAAGCCCACCAACAGAGCTGATCTTTTTGCCCCGTCCAAGTGTCAGGCGGTAACAAGGGGCGAAGGCTAATCACACAGAGCCCTATCACCAAAACCATGGCCCAAAATTGCCCCCAAGGAGTCTGAGTATGCTCCAAAGCCTGGGGGAGTAGAGCCATAGCCTCCGTTTGATCCGTTTGAATCAAGACCCGCCAGGTGGGCATTAAATCCACCAAGAAAAAATAAATATCTGTGACAGTTGAACCAATCAGAGACCCTAAGAAAAACAACGAGCCAATTTTGAAGCGAGAGTTGAGTAATGCCCAAATGGCTACAGGTAAGCCAATGGCTTCCATGGGGACATGCCATAAAGGCTCTGCCCGAAACCACCCCCAGTAAATTGAGCCAGAGAACCAGGCTAAGGCGAAGCCGAACAGCAAATCACCCCAGATTCGAGTTCTGTCTTGTTGTATTAGCCCATAACTTCCCAAGAGCCATCCCCCCGTGGCAACGAGACTCAGCCAAGGCCAAGTCCTCACCAAAGGTGCTTGGATTAGGACAGGCAAGGAGACTAAAAACATGGCCGCACTGAATAGCAGCCAGCTTTGAAAGGTCCCCATGCTTTGGATGGTTTGTCTAAGGGAGCTTTGAAAAGTTTGTTTCAAGGATTGTTCTCCAGATTTTTCAAAGTTATAAAAAATGCTATTAATTCAAGACGATTGTTTATGCAATATTCGTTAATATTCGTTAATATTTTGCAGCTATTGAACCATCCTTGAGTTGGCATACAATTCTGATTAGTGTATCACGGGAAGGGCTGGTGGCTGTGTCTTCCACAATTTAGCTGTATCTAGCTCTCCTATACATATTGATACGAATTAATGAAAAAGATCTTCTCAAATCTGATGCGCGTTATTTTGCAAAGAGTTAAAGAGTCACGGGTCGAAGTTACGGGTCAAATTGTTGGCAAAATCCAAAAAGGTCTTAATTTATTAGTAGGAATTACCCCCTCTGATACAGAACAAGAAGTCGCTTGGATGGCTCGGAAATGTTTGGAACTACGAATTTTCCCTGACCAATCTGGTAAGCTATCGCAGTCAGTCCAAGATATTGAGGGTGGGTTATTGGTGATTAGCCAATTTACGCTGTATGGAGATTGTCGGAAAGGGCGGCGACCCTCTTTTGATAAAGCTGCGCCCGGTGCCGTAGCAGAACAAATTTATGAGCAATTTGTTGCCAAACTTAGAGACAGTAATTTACAGATAGAAACCGGCCAGTTTGGAGCCATGATGGATGTTTATATCGAAAATGATGGTCCTGTAACTTTAATTTTGGAACGGGAATCTGGAGAATAAATACAGCCATCAACCGCTATTTTTTGCCCTCAATTAACGCCTGCGTGTCAGCTCACAAAGGGGATTATTCAAGAGAGATACCGTTAGGGATTGCCATTTCTAGTGGAGTTGCGTCAAACTGCCTGTGAGGTAATCAATAGCGAGTCTCTCCAGAATTATGTGCGGTATTGTCGGTTACATTGGCCCTCAAACGGCCAGCGGAATTCTGCTCTCGGGTCTACAAAAACTGGAATATCGAGGGTATGATTCAGCAGGAATTGCCACCGTCTCAGAAGCACAGCTGCAGTGTATTCGGGCCAAGGGAAAACTCCATCACCTTGAAGAAAAGCTAGCAAGTTGGGAAAACCCTGCCGTTCTCGGTATCGGTCACACTCGATGGGCCACCCATGGTAAACCGGAAGAGCATAATGCCCATCCCCACCGAGATGCTCGCGATCGCTTAGCGGTGGTACAAAACGGGATTATCGAAAATTACCGGGAACTGCGAGAAGAACTCAAAGAGCGGGGCTATACGTTCCGTTCCGAAACCGATACGGAGGTCATCCCTCATCTGATTGCTGAGAAACTAGAGGTTCTGAAGGCTAAAGGAGAGCCTTCTCTACTAGAAGCAGTTCGACAAGCTGTGAATTATTTGGAGGGGGCCTTTGCGATCGCAGTTGTGTCTGCCGACTTCCCTGATGAACTGATCGTTGCTCGTCAGCAAGCCCCCTTAGTCGTTGGGTTCGGCGATGGCGAATATTTTTGTGCTTCCGATACGCCCGCCTTAATTCACCATACCCGCACCGTCTTGACCCTAGAGAACCAAGAACTGGCTCGTCTCACTATCCAAGGAGTTAACCTCTATCACTTTGACGGCAATCGGGTTCGTCGCTCGCCCCGCACCCTCAACTGGAATCCAGTGATGGTGGAGAAGCAGGGTTTTAAACATTTCATGCTCAAGGAGATTTATGAGCAGCCCGGTGTCGTCCGCACTTGCCTTGAAACTTATGTGGATAGCAACTGGCAACCGGGCCAGGGAACGAGTCCGATTCATCTGAACTTAGCCCCAGAATTGACCGAGAACTTGGAAAATATCCAAATTATGGCTTGCGGGACGAGTTGGCATGCCAGCTTGGTGGGTAAGCACCTGCTAGAGCAGTTGGCGGGCATCCCAACGATTGTCCAGTATGCCTCTGAGTTTCGATATGCGCCGTCCCCGTTGACGGCTAATACGCTCACCATTGGGGTGACCCAATCCGGTGAAACCGCCGATACTCTCGCTGCTTTAGAAACTGAACAACAGCGCCGCGCTCAGCAACCCGCTCAGTTACAAGCCCGCCTGCTGGGCATTACCAACCGTCCAGAAAGCTCTCTGGCTCGTCTAGTACCTGCGATTATTGATACCCATGCAGGAATTGAGATTGGCGTGGCTGCAACCAAAACCTTTATGGCCCAACTAATGGCCTTTTACTTTTTAGCCATAGATTTGGCTTATCAGCGAAAAACCATTGCCCCTCAGCGCTTAGGCGAGATTATTGATGGTTTGCAACAACTTCCCGCTCAGCTAGAGCAGGTTTTGGAGAGTCAGGAACGATATGTCGAAACCCTCGCCCATGACTTTGTGGAAACCCAGGACTTTATCTATATCGGCCGAGGTATTAATTTCCCTATTGCCCTGGAAGGCGCGCTGAAGCTGAAAGAGATTAGCTATATCCATGCCGAAGGATATCCGGCGGGTGAGATGAAGCATGGTCCGATCGCATTGCTGGATGCCAAGGTGCCTGTGGTTGCGATCGCAATGCCAGGAGCAGTGTTTGAAAAGGTGCTCTCTAATGCTCAAGAAGCAAGGGCAAGAGACGCTCGCCTGATAGGGGTCACGCCGATGAACGAACAGGAAGCCAAAGAAACCTTTGATACTTTGCTACCTGTACCCGCAGTGGATGAAATAATTTCACCTTTACTCACAGTGGTGCCGCTGCAGTTGTTGTCCTACCATATTGCAGCCCTGCGTGGACTGGACGTGGATCAACCCCGTAATTTAGCCAAATCCGTCACGGTTGAGTAGTGGCTGAAAAACCGGAGGGCTCAATCAGGCCACTAGGGTTCCAGGGGACGGGTATAGCGATGTTTAACCCCTACAGGGAAATAGGTGGGATCGCCATGGGGCAACAAATGAATTTGTGGGATTTGGTATTCAGCAGGAACATAATTGGCAAATTCACTGTTCAGCCGACGAAGCTGTTGCAACATCGATTCGGCAATCTCATCTTCCCTTTCCGAACTAGCAGTCTCTCCCGGTGCAAGCTCCACATAAATCACTAAATGGGAATTCTGGTCGGTATCCATTTGCACCTGCATGACAAATTTGCCCGTTACCCAATCACAAATCTCCGGTTGTTCGAGACCCACCGTCACATTTTCAGGATAAATATTGGCCCCAAAAAACGACACCGTGAAATGGGAGCGGCCAAATACATACACGAATGGTAGTGACCGAATGGGAGCAGTGCCTTGCTGTTGTAGGCTTGCGATCGCATCAAATCCATGAGCCTGCAGGAACTCCAAAAGCTGTTCGTAGGGGATAATGCCACCGCGATCGTTAATGTGATACCGAATCAGGGGAATCCCATTATCTCCAGAAAACAGCAGCGTTCCAGCCTCTGCCACCTCGAAATAGCGGCTATTAGGGTCGTACTGAACCAAGGTGGGTAAGCGAGATTTCCCGAATAATTCAGCCGCGATATCTGGATGATCGGCCAAGAATCGACGGATACAGATACTTAAAGGGGTTTCATTCCCCAATACTCCCGCATCTGCCGTGCCATACAACGAAGCCGAGTCAAAGCAAGGGTTCGTTGAACCGACCCGATTTCCCACTAAATCCCGCCAAGCTTCGCTGAACACTTCTCCCGCCACCACCCACTTAATGTGGTATTGAGGCCAGGGCACTCCCTCCGCCAGCCCCGTATCAATAACATCCTTGAGAAAAGGTGGATATCCCAGCAGTACGACCTGCTCAAACATTGGTCCCAGCGTTTGCACTACCCGCAAAATTTCAGCTTTGTGATTGCCAGGCGTAATCACCGTTAAGGGATACCCTTTACTAGCTAGATGACGGCAACAGTTGGCAGTGTACATTCCCCCTACCCAGGTACCTAAGGCAAAGCCAACGACCGCGAGAGTCCGCTTTTGATCGGCAGCGAAGCTATCAGCAAAGATTTGCTCAAAGCGAGTAGCAATTTGATACTCATCCGAGATGAAGCGCGGCCAAAACGTGGGTTGGCCCGTGGACCCTGAGGAAACCGCAATCATATCGCAGGTTTCCAGCTTACCTTGCCGACAGAGATGAGCAAGCGGAAACTGCTGTAAATAGTTGTCTTTGGTAGTCAGGGGCAGAGCTTCAAAATCTTTTAGGGTTTGAATCGCTGTAGAGTCAATGTCCCGTGCTTGAAGGAAATCTTGGTAGGCCGGAACAGTCTGGACAACTCGTTGAAAAAGAGCCAAGATCCGTTCAGGATTGATCGATTGAGAACCAATCAGCTCCTCTAACGGAGTATTGAGGAATGTCTGTAAAGCCTTGAGCGTGCGTTGAGGATAGCCTGTCATAGGATATGGTGAATCGCTATCCCTATTTTGGCAACAAGCCCGCTTGTCCGTTGATATGGTTGTGCATCAGAGAGGTGTGGGAAAATTTGTAACAATCGCTCAGCCCTTTGGAACTTAAGGCTTACACGCACAAGCTATGAAAGAGTGAAAACCGTTGTAAATCAAGATCCTACAATTCTTTGATGTACGACCAACTCACGGTATCAAGCCTGACCTACTTAATCAGGCAAACAAATCTGATAGTCGTCTTGGCGGAGAGTTTTTACCCACTTCAAGCGCTTTGGTCGAATGGACATACGTGCCGTGACGCAAGCCATAACCAAAAACCAATGGCAGGTATATAGCGTCCCTCTTAATGTTTGTAAGAACATCGCAAACACTGAAGGGGACAATTGTTCAGCCCGACGAATCCGATCTAATCCATTCCACATTCCTACTAGAGAAAGCACCATCGTTACGCTAGTCATAGGCATTAATAGCGGCAGCTGGTTGCGGGCCGTGGCCATGACTAAATCAGGCACAGCGGCAGTAGGCAGGACATACTGAGCAAACCAAAAAACCACTAAATCAAAAGTTTTACGAGGTCCTAAACGGTTGCGGATAATCAAGGGCCAGTAGTCTAAATATCGCTGATATCCCCCTTCTGCCCAACGATTCCGTTGATGCCACAGGGCCAAGGCTCGGGTCACACCTTCTTCCTGCACCGCAGGCACAGGCAAAATCCCGATATCCCAATGGCTTAGATGTAACCGAAAGGTCAAATCCAAATCATCGGTGATTGTGGCTTCGTTCCAGCCTCCACAACTGTCTAATGCTTGGCGACGCACGAACTGTCCATTTCCGCGCAATTCACCTACTCCCCCTACTGCAATTCGCTGTTGTTGGAGATATAAATCTAAACCCATTTCAGCAGACTGACCTCGGGTCCAAAAATTAGTGTCAGCGTTAGCAATCTGTTTACGAACTTGGACCGCCCCAATCTGTTGATCATCAAAGAGGGGTAACACTCGACAGAGTAAATCCGCAGAGACCTGGGCGTCTGCATCAAAAACCCCAATAATATCTCCTTGGGTGAAAGGCAATACCTGATTTAAAGCCCCTGATTTACCGCCTCCATCTTCTCCTGAGCGCCTTAGCACATGAAGCTGAGGATATTTCTTAGCGAATTGAGCAAGCACCTCTGGTGTCTTATCGGTGCTGTTATCATCAACAATCCATACTTCGTATCGTTCGGAGGGATAATCGAGCTTGCAGAGCGTTTTAACAAGCGCCCCCAGAACGGCCTCTTCGTTTTTAGCAGACACTAGAAGCGATACAAACGGATATTCGGTTGCAGGTATATCTAAACTTAAGGACTTTGCAGTGGGGAGTTCAGGTGCCCGAATCATCCGTAACCAGTGCATGCTGATAATAGTGGTAAGACAGCAGACGGCCCAAAAACCGACTGAGAAAAGATGAAGTGCGATCGTACAGCTCCAAATCAACGCCAGCATAAACGCTGCTTTGCGACGACGGCCTTCACCCTCTGGGTAATCTAGCTCCAGCTCAGGTAGCTCTGAGAATTCCGTGTCTTCTGGCCAAGGAGATTTCACTTTAGACATGTTGTAAGAATCGTTTTCTGGCCAGGAATTCTCCGACATAAGTGACTTGGTTCAGTACCCAATATTTATCAATCCCTTGGAAAAAGCTGGGAATGAGGTAACACCAAACCGTACAGCCTTCACACACCGACAGTTTCCCTTGAGACTGGCGATACTCTTCGACAATCTCAGCTTCCCGATACAGGTCGTATAGTTTGCCTTCAATCGGTACACCCGTTTGAGCAAAATGATAGCAGGGTAGAAGCAATTCATCATTGGGAGAAATAGCAATGACAGCATCTACCGCTTTACACCTGGGATTTTGGGTGTCATTCCCCCCAGATCTAATCAACTCTAAAGCTGCTTTGTTATATCCCAGATTTCGATATTTTCTGGCACTAGATTCGATGGCTTCAACAATTGCAGGGGTTGGATTTTTTTTGTTGTTGTAGTTTGCATGGGCTGTAAACGCTGGATTCAGCCACACTCTGACCCCTAAGCGCAATCCTAATTCAGCAACCTCATGGATTCGTTCATAGTTTTGAGCTGTCACAGTATGGTTGAGAACAGGATATTCTCCCAGCTCCAGCGCCAGCTTAACAGATTTGACTAAATTATCGAAAATCTTAACCCCTCTTGATTGATCATGAGTCTCGGCATCAGGACCATCAAGAGAAAAATTGAGAAAGTCTACTAGCCCCTTAACTTCATGGGCCTTTTGCAAGTAGAGAATCGTGTTAGTGGTCATGCTGGTATAGAATCCAAGCTGCTTTGCAGTCTGATAGATTCGGCCAACATCTGTCCTTAAAAGAGGTTCTCCTCCAGTAAAGTCAACGTATTTTACGCCTAAGCGCTTTAAATCCTTAAGATTATGTTCGATTGTGTCAAAATCCGCTTCTTTCCCTGGGTCCAATGCCCAAATATCACAGAAATGACATCGTGCATTGCAACGGTAGGTCAGATAGTAATTTGCAACTAAAGGAGCCATAATCTTCTGTTCCAGCTATGCAACTTCACCGACAGACATCCATTGGTGCTACCCACCACCTATACCATAAACTGTATATATATCTTTATATATATTTGTTGTACTTGACATTCTGTCTTCTCAATAGACTAGCTAGAGTTTGGGGACACAAGCAGAAAAAATCAGGTCAAACAGTAAAAATCGCCACGAACTTGCCCATACTGCATACATGAGGTTTATTGATTGATCGGTCAATGAGGACGTTGTTAGATGACCCAAGTGTTAGATGCTATCCAACCCGCTACCCCAAGAGACGTTAACGTCTATCTTCCCTACTATCAAGGTGGCAAAAGAGATTTACTTCCCTTAGCGATTTCGCTGTATCAAAATAGCAACTTGGAGGGTCAGCGAGGTATTGAAGGAGGAAGCAATATCCCATTTGTCGCAACGTGGAATGTTTCCAAGCTACCCGCAGACTTAACTCGTTGCCGCATCCAATTCGATAACGATGGGGATCTAAATTACGAACTAACGATCACCAATTTTGAGTTTATCGGTTTTTTAATCGAAGTCATTACTAACTACCGACGGACAAAAGTTGCTGATTTTCCTAAGACTTTCTATCGTAAGCTGTTAAAGCTAGATGATTAACATTAAATCCATGAGGAGTTTTCGGAGTGCAAAAGGCGTCAAAACATCTGCTGATTGGTTCCATTGAAGCATTCAGTGGTAAGTCAGCTACCATTTTGGGCCTTGCTCAGTCTCTGATCAGTAAGGGGTATCGGTTGGCCTATGCCAAACCGATCGGTAGCTATGCTGAGGGGATTTCCAAAGAAAGGTTAGATATAGATGTTCAGTTTATTGCTGAAACCCTTGGACTTACCCCAGATCAGGTCTACCCTACGCTTTTGTCCATCAATCCTCACCATATTCAGCAAAAACTCCTAGAGAATGATTCGACCAACTATGTAGAACAGCTGCATCAGTTGCAGACAAGTGATGATGTCGACCTAGTTATTTTTGAAGGTCCTGGATCGTTATCGGAAGGATATCTATTTGACCTGTCCTTGCCTCAAATGGCTCAGGCGCTAGATGCAGAGATAGTGCTCGTGAGCCGTTTTCATAATCTTGCCATGATTGATGCGTTGCTCAACGCTAAGGTTCTCTTAGGCGAACATCTGGTGGGAGTGATATTCAATGATGTCAATGTTGAACAGCAGCATGTATTGCAAACAACGGTGCAACCTTTTCTAGAAGCGAAACAATTACCCGTTTTGGGGGTGCTGCCCAGTAATGCCCTCCTACGCAGCGTTAGCGTAGCGGAATTAGTCCAACAGCTCCAAGCTGAGGTGCTATGCTGTCACGAATTTTTAAATCTCATGGTGGAAGAGCTGACCATTGGGGCTATGAATGTCAACTCTGCTTTGAAATATTTCCAACAAGGACGGAATATGGCTGTGGTGACTGGGAGCGATCGCACCGATCTACAGCTTGCTGCTTTGGAGTCCTCTACGCATTGTTTGATTTTAACGGGGCATTTTCCCCCCAGCGAATTGGTGCTGAATCGGGCTAAAGATCTGGAAATTCCCGTATTGTTAGTTGATTCGGATACGCTAACCACCGTTGAAATTGTCGAGCAAGCTTTTCAGCGGGCTCAAGTTCATGAACGGATTAAGGTTGAATATATTCAAGCAATGATTAACCAGCACTGCGATGTTGATCGACTCCTCACAGCCCTTGGGTTACCGTCTCCAGTCACTCTATAAGTTTTCTGATTTGTCCTTCCCTGCGCACTTGTCATGAAGTGACCCAATTGATTGTGAAAAAGCAGAAATTACCTTACCTAGTAGGATCCAAATGGACAGCCCAGTCTTCAACCTTTGGTTGGCGACATTTTCAGGTGACCAATCGCAAAAATGAAGGTTCGCTGGTATTTGCTGAGTTGGTTGCTGCTTGTGATGAGACTGTCCGCTTTTGGGTAAATGCCCGAGCCCTGAAAAATCGAGGTTTATGGCAACCCGGCTGGCAATCTTTACTTGAGCAGGCACAATCGATTGAGTAAGGGGGTTCATCTTTGACTGAAATTTCATTTCATTTCTCTGCGAATCTACTCATCAATACGACGGTTCTCTAGCATGGGTGCGATACTATGCACTGGGGCTAAACACCCTGATGACCCCATGCCTGTGTAATAATCATGTTCGTTACTTTTTCGCCAATGTATTTGGCTGTTTTTAGGTCTCCTGGACCTGAAGTCTTTAGGATTGGTTCTTTGGCAATTCGATGGTATGGCGTCCTCATTGCCGCTGCGATTGTTTTGGGATTGCAACTCTCGCAACATTTAGCCAAGTATCGCCGGGTTAAACCAGAAATCATTGGTGATTTAGCCATTTGGTTAGTGCTGGGAGCCATTCCTTGTGCCCGGCTGTACTATGTCCTGTTCCAATGGGATTACTACAGTCAACATTTGGATCAGGTTGCCACCATTTGGCGTGGGGGAATTGCTATTCATGGGGCTATTCTTGGCGGAATGCTGGCAGCAGTGATTTTTAGTCGTCTGAAAAAGGTTTCTTTTTGGCAATTAGCGGATTTGGTCGCTCCCTCCTTAATCTTGGGGCAAGCTATTGGCCGCTGGGGAAACTTCTTTAATTCTGAGGCCTTTGGCGATCCAACCGATCTCCCTTGGAAACTGTTCATTCCGCCAGAGCGCCGTCCACCTGCCTATCGGAGTTCGGCATACTTCCATCCGACGTTTCTATATGAATCGTTGTGGAATTTGATGGTGCTGGGGATCTTGCTGGTCTTATTCTTTCGGTTCCCACGGGCAAAAAGAGGCACGCTCTTTCTGGTCTATGCCCTAACCTACAGCCTTGGTCGGCTTTGGATTGAGGGTTTGCGAACGGATAGTTTAATGCTGGGTCCTTTACGAATTGCTCAAGTGGTTAGCTTGATTGGTATTGGCGTTGGTATTCTCGGGTTGAGTTGGTTGTATGTGCTGAGGCGCAGTTTGCCCGATACGAAGCAGGCTTCTTAACTGAATTGTGTTGCTTTGTTCTTTCACTGATTTTTAGGTTGAATTGAAACCTTATGACTTCCCCCTCTCCTGAACTGCTTGAACAGCCTGTTGCCGAAAAGTCACTATTACCAGCTGTCTATATTGTGGGAGCAGGGCCGGGCGATCCTGACTTACTCACAATTAAAGCGCAACGGATCCTTCAACAGGCCGATGTGGTAGTTTATGCGAATTCTCTGGTTCCTAAAGAAGTGCTGAGCTTATGCCATGACGGAGCAGACTTAATTCCAACCGCTACAAAAACGCTAGAAGATATTATGCCGATGATGATTGAGAAGGTGCGATCGCACCTTTCAGTCGTTCGGCTGCACTCGGGTGATCCGTGTCTGTATGGAGCGGTTCATGAACAAATGCAGGCGTTAGTAAAAGCAGACATTCCCTTTGAAATCATTCCTGGAATTAGTGCATTTCAGCTGGCTGCGGCCAAATTGCAGGTGGAGCTAACCATACCAGAACTGGTACAAACAATTATTTTGACGCGGATTAGTGGTCGTACTCAGGTACCAGCCACTGAAGAACTGGTCAGCTTAGCCGCTCACAAAGCGAGCCTGTGCTTATATCTAAGTGCTCGTCATGTAGAACAGGCTCAACAGCAATTGCTGGTCCACTATGAACCGGATACTCCTGTAGCCATTGGCTTCCGCTTGGGGTGGCCAGATGAACAAATGTGGGTTGTTCCGCTGACAGAAATGGCAAGGGCTACTGAGGAACATCAGCTGGTTCGCACTACGCTCTATTTAATCAGTCCAGCATTGAAAGCGAGTCCTACGAACGCGAGATCTCGCCTATATCACCCTGAGCATCAGCATCTCTTTCGTCCCAGCCGGTACTGAGGTTTTAACAGGCTATTGGCAAAACAACCGACTCACTCATTGGTAATCCACATTAAATTATTCCTATTCCAGCTATTTTTAGGTATGGGCTAGCCTTGTGTCGCAGCTGTATAGTCATGCATTTTTACTGAAGCAGCTTGCAAAAACGGATGTCCGCTGGCCTCAAAAATTTTATTCAAAAGCCTGAGATTGCTACCCATAAAGTGATTACAGCGTTTCTGCTCTACCCACATCCCAAAATGTAGTTCATTGGTGTTGACATATCTTTACATCTCTGTTACATTAATTTACATAAGGTTACAACACACATGAATTGAACGGAGTCTACTCACATGAATGCATCCAACAATTTCTTTGGATTTAATCCCTTTGCTGAAGCTTGGAGTGGCCGTCTAGCTATGGTTGGCTTTTACACCGCCATCGTGATTGAACTTGTGACCGGAAAAGGTGTTTTGCATTTCTGGGGTTTGATGTAAGCTTCCCCATCACCACCAATTTCATCTGTCAAGCATTACAAGTTCATCATTACGGAGATTAAATTGCTATGAATACTCAACCTTCCTTCACTGGCTTTAACGCCTTTGCTGAGACCTGGAATGGCCGTCTTGCCATGATTGGCTTCACCTTAGCTATCATCACTGAAGCCCTAACGGGCCAAGGCATTATTGGTCAGCTGATCACTTGGTTTAGCTTCTAGACAACGCGCCAAGCTCACTATTGTGCTTCTCTCCTCTCACTCTAGTTGGGCAAGCAGTGGGAAAGACTGAGGAAATTTCCCCTAAATCAGCATCCCCAAGTCCTTCAAACGCAAAATCTACTGATACATCAGTATGAATTTTTCGGACCTATTCAATCGTTTAGTGCCATCACTCTCTTCCAACCCCAGCTAAAATGCTGGGGTTTTCATTCTTGGAGTGGTAATGCTGGGGCAAGCTGGAGTCAAGTTTCCACCGTATCGATACGGTGGAGGTCATCAGTATAATTAAAAACAGTGCTTGACAAAACGTTACAGAATCAGTTACATTTATTTACATAAAGATTCATCCATTGATTACGGAGTCCAACATTATGAGTACACAAAATCCAATCTGGGGTTTCACTGACTTTGCAGAAACCTTTGGAGGTCGTCTAGCAATGATGGGATTTTTCCTCGCCCTTGTCACTGA
>JANQPU010000246.1 GCA_028285315.1 Acaryochloris sp. IP29b_bin.176 | reverse complement strand
GTGTGTAATTCACTGAGAAGGCGCAAACGAGAGGACGCTTGTAATGGCCAAACATGTAGTATTTGATGAAGAGTCCCGTCGCGCTCTTGAACGCGGCGTGAATTCTCTGGCAGATGCCGTACGCATCACCTTGGGGCCAAAAGGTCGCAATGTGGTTCTAGAGAAGAAATTTGGGGCACCTCAAATTGTCAATGATGGGGTGACTATTGCCAAGGAAGTTGAACTGGAAGATCCGTTGGAAAATGCGGGTGCACAGCTGATGCGCGAAGTGGCTTCCAAAACCAATGATGTGGCCGGAGACGGCACCACAACCGCCACGGTTCTAGCTCAAGCATTAATTCGCGAAGGCTTGAAGAACGTTGCTGCTGGGGCGAACCCTGTGGCGTTGCGTAAAGGCATTGATAAGACGATTGATGCCTTGGTGAAAGAGATTGAAGCCAAGTCGAAGCCTGTGGCTGGAGATGCGATCGCACAAGTGGCAACCATCTCGGCCGGAAACGATACTGAAGTCGGCCAAATGATTGCCCAAGCCATGGATAAAGTGGGCAAAGATGGCGTCATCACGGTAGAAGAATCCAAGTCCCTGGCCACAGAAATGGAAGTTGTGGAAGGGATGCAGATCGACCGAGGTTATATCTCTCCCTACTTTGTGACGGATGCCGAACGCATGGTCGCTGAGATCGAAAATGCGCGGTTATTGATCGTTAATAAGAAAGTCAGTTCTCTCCAAGATCTGGTGGGTATCCTTGAGCAGGTTGCCCGAGCTGGACAGCCTTTACTAATCATTGCGGAAGACCTTGAAGGTGAAGCCTTAGCTACTTTGGTAGTGAACAAGCTTCGGGGTGTGCTCAATGTGGTTGCCATCAAAGCGCCTGGATTTGGTGAGCGCCGACAGGCCATGCTTCAGGACATTGCCGTGCTCACGGGTGGACAAGTTATTTCTGAAGATGTGGGATTAACCCTCGATAAAGTTGAGCTAGACATGTTGGGGACGGCCCGCAAGGTCACCATCAGCAAAGACAACACGACGATTGTGTCTGAAGCTGCCAATACGGGAGATGTCGAAAAGCGAGTTCAACAGTTACGACGTCAGCTCGATGAGACCGACTCTGAATACGACAAAGAAAAGCTTCAAGAGCGGATTGCGAAACTTGCTGGTGGTGTTGCGGTTATCAAAGTGGGGGCGGCAACAGAAACCGAACTCAAGGATCGGAAGCTGCGCATCGAAGATGCTTTGAATGCCACGAAAGCAGCCGTGGCCGAGGGTATTGTCCCTGGCGGTGGCACCACTTTGATTCATCTCACCAAGACTATTGAGAGTGTAAAAGCTCAACTTAAAGATGAAGAAAAAGTGGGTGCTGACCTAGTGGGTATTGCTTTGGAAGCTCCCCTTACCCAAATTGCAGATAATGCAGGTAAGGAGGGCGCTGTCGTAGTGGAGAAAGTCCGGGATGCGGACTTCAGCTATGGCTATAACGCCATGACAGACACCTACGAAGATATGATTGCCGCCGGAGTAGTTGATCCGGCAAAAGTAGTTCGCTCTGGCCTCCAGAATGCTGGATCGATTGCCGGCATGGTACTAACCACTGAAGCGCTCGTGGTTGATAAACCTGAGCCTGCTGCTGCTGCTGCTCCCGACATGGGCGGCATGGGCGGCATGGGTGGCATGGGTGGCATGGGTGGTATGGGTGGCATGGGTGGTATGGGTATGATGTAGTCCTTGGCCGACTCAGGCCCCAAAAGCCTTTCCCTTCCCCAACAGCCTGCGGTCCTGCAGGCTGTTTTTTGATGGGTTTATTCAAGCTTGAAGCAACATTTCAGTGCATGAGAAAACATCTTGAGTAGAAAACCATCATGATCATATGGGCCTAGAAGATCAATTCTCGGTGCTCCTGTGAGATTTTGTATCGGTTAGCACATTAAAACAAGATTTAAGTAAACTTTAATCTTTAGACAAGATTTTCTTTGTCGATCCCTAATTTCAAAAGGGTATTATTAGATACAGAAATAAATCGTTCATCTTGCATCACTTGTCCGCTTGATTCCTGATCAAGGATGGGTCAGCAAGACGGAAGTAAGGCATTTACCTGAAGGAACGCGCCTCATCCCATATCTTCCTTATTATTAGGTCGGAGGCCAACCATGCAATATTCCTATCGTGGTGTCGAGTACAATCACGTTCCCCCCTCATTAGAAGTCACAGAAACTGAGATTATCGGTCACTATCGTGGAACTCCTAGCCGCCGTCGGCAGTATGCAACCACGAATCTTTATCAACCCACACATGCCATGAAATACCGTGGCGTTGAGTATGGACAAGGTTTGAGTGCATCTAATACCCATCGGGGGCAAGCCCCTGCCCAAACCCCTAAAGTCCCTGATGTTGTTCCTCAATCTATCTCCGTGGGCACATCAATGAATTATTCCAGACCCTCAGGGCGTCTAGGAATTCGTGATGTATCTGAGTTGGAAAAGGTTCACAATACCTTTATTCGTCAGACACTAGAGCATCGCCTTGCAGTTGCCAGACGTAAAGGCGATGAAGGCTTGATTCAAATGCTAGAGCAAGAGCAACATCAACTCAACTAACACTAGTTTGCTCATAATCAGTCAAAAATGCCCCTGATGGTTTAACCATCAGGGGCATTTTTGTAATGGATAGACCAAGGATGACCACTAGCAGTGGAAGCGCAATCCTCTAAACAGATCTGCAAGCCAACTCACGGCTCTAGAAGGGGTCAGCTATTGCTCCAGTAGTAGGGCAATGGTCTAATCTATTGCTTTCAATAACTGTGATCGCTCTAACGTGGCTTGTCCAAAACCGGGGACCCAGGCAATCCAACGATCTCTATCCCCTGGACAAAGCAGTAGAGCGGTATCAGCGCTATATTCAGAAAGACAATTTCGGAGCTGTACCCATTGATTCGCCTGAGGGATAAAAACCTCGGATGAGAGGAATGCCGCTGTTTGTTGCTGAGGCTTTTTAGTAAAAATACTCATCACAATCGAATAATTTGTATCTTTTGATACAGAAATTTTATCGTTTTTTTGAGGAGCTTTGACTATCGATCTTGAAACTTAATGGGATGCCTTGAGAACAGAGACTGTCCCACATAGCTTGGATGGAAGCCATTTCCATACAAGATGAAAGGAGAGGATGGGTAGATGATGTTACACAAAAGAAACAAAACCACATATTTGTATGGGTTTTCATAGAATTTAAGGCTTGTTAAATCACTTTATTTATGGTTCAATCTGGCAAAATTCGCACCTGCGTGTTCCATGATTACCTTCAATCCTTCACTGCTCATTCTGACGATTGCGTCGGGATATTTATTCACCATCTATATGGTCTTAGGACTTATTAAGCAGATGAATCACCTCCATTAAATGTCCCCCCAAAAGCTAATAAACTTTTTGAGGGGTGTGGTTTAGTGATTGAGCTCATAAGCGCTAGGACCGCTGCCTTACGTTTTGGAGAGGCTGTTGATTATTCAACGGCTTTGGCAACGTCGCCAACCTTAAAGCCAGTACCGGTCAAGATCTTGCCAACAGAG
The DNA here is from genome assembly GCA_028285315.1 of Acaryochloris sp. IP29b_bin.176. Classification (GTDB taxonomy): domain Bacteria; phylum Cyanobacteriota; class Cyanobacteriia; order Thermosynechococcales; family Thermosynechococcaceae; genus Acaryochloris. The sequence continues at coordinate 11,480 of JANQPU010000246.1, read as the reverse complement.
GATTGAGCATCTACTTCGGTGAGTTGAATGCGACCAATGGATTGGGTCTGGCGACGCAATAGCTTGCCAGTCGTTGGATCCTTAATATCCTTAATGACCCGTTCGACGGAGACAACCATACCGGGTCGAAATCCATGAACGCCTCCTTTGTTGAGGACGATTTGATTGCCGGTGACGTCGGCAACCACCATTTCTTCGACAGGGAGGGTGGCTGGCTGTGCAGCTAATTTAGGCGCTACGGCTGCGAGTTGAGCCACAATTTTATCGACGGCTTGTCCCGAGGCTTCTCCTAGGAGACGTTCACTGCTATCAGAGCTGGAATCAACACCAATGCCTAGAATGCGACCACGGCCTCCACTTTTATCGGCTTGGCCTGTGGCTTCTGCTGCGGTCAGAATTTCACCTGTGGCAGTGCTCACCAGTCGAGTAGAGAGTTGAACGGTAGCGATTTGAGTCTTTTGTTTACCCCCTAAGCCAAAGAATCCCCCTAAAGATCCCCCTTTGGATTGTTCTTCGATATGAAATTGGGTGATAGAACCAATGAGAACAGCATCTACTCCAAGGACTCGACCAATTTGAGCCGCGGTGGTGGGTTCAATACGACCGGACTGGCCCAGATTCTGTTCTGCTAAGATGGCATCGATTTTGCTGCGTTCGACAAGAACGTAGGTGCCATCTTTGACAAGTTCATTGGTGAGTAAATTGCTGATGCCCTTAGACGCCCCATTTTTACCGTATAGTCCATAGCTCAGTCCAGTTTTACTGACGTTGGCATAATCGAAGTCTAAAACAGCAATCCGTCGGCTTTCTTTGACTTTGATTTGCTCGACGCCAATGCCGGGAGAGCTGAGAGGGTTAGCATAGACGGAACCCGGAACGCAAAAAGCTGTGAGGACCGTGAGGGCAACAGAAAGTTTCGCGATGGGTAAAACTGAGTTTTTCATGAGAGTAGCGTCCAGTACATCCTTAAACGTGTTGACGGTAGTGAGGAAGATTCAGTTTCTTACCCTAAGTGAGGATAAGTGCTGAAGCAAGAGAAAATGAAACTAGCGATCGCAAATCGTTCGAATAGACTGTCGGCAGCTTTTAGAGGCAATATTAATTGCCTCTAAAGCTCGCTGGTAGTCGGCCTGGTTATCTTCTTTGAGAGCCAGATCGGCAGCAGTGCGTAAATCTGTGAGGGCTTCACCTTGTTGACCTTGGTTGAGGTAAACAATCCCCCGGTTGTAGTAAAGAATGGCGTGGTCGCCCTGAAGCTGGATGGCTTGGGAGTAATCTGCGATCGCACCCCCACTATCCCCCAGAGACGATTGCACTAAAGCCCGACCAATATAGGCTTGCAGCAGGTTTTTATCTAGCTGAATGGCCTGATTGAAATCCTGCAGGGCTCCGGTCTGATCCTGTTTGACGAGGCGAATACTGCCGCGCAGGGCATAGGCTGGGGCAAATTGGGGATTTTGGCGAATGGCCTGAGTGGTATTGCGTAGCGCCCCTGCCATATTCCCCAGACGGTATTGATCCAAGGCTTGTAAATAGAAGTCAGAGGCACTAGATGGGGCTGCAGGCACAGATGCAATGGGTTTGATCGGAGTGGTGACGGTATTGGCGGGGGCCATTTTCAAGAAAGTATGAATGGGAATGCCGAGATTAAACCCAGTTTTGATAAAGATATCAGGGTTGATATTTTGGTTTTGGACCTCGGTGGTGGTGTCGGCGCGGCCATGAATACCCAGCAATTTACCGTCCTTGTCTAGGACTGGACCACCGCTCATGCCGGGTAAGGTGTTGTTGGTATAGACCAGGGCGTATCCATCACTCAGTGGACGAGTAGCATTGGCTGTAATCGTACCTGTGGTGAAGTTATAGATGATGTCTGTGAGAGCCGTTGTGCGACTGGGAAAGCCAGCAACGTAGCTCTCACTCCCTTCTGAGAGTTGTTGAGAGTTACCAATTTTGACCACAGTATAGGAGCGGTCACTAGTAAACTCCAGCATGGCGAGATCGACCCCAGGAAATTTAGTAATCGTCTGCACATTGACCGGATATTCCTGGCCATTATTGGTAATGACAGTATATTCATCCACGGTGGCTACAACGTGGGCTGCCGTCAAAACCGTGTAGCGATTGCCATTGCGTTTGATGATTACACCAGAGCCGGGGGCTTGGCTGTCTACCCGCACGGTGATCTGTTTGGCGACTTTGTTGATTTCGGCGGGGCTAAGGGCAAGGGCAGCTTGCGGTGCCAAGACAATGGCGGCAACCGTTCCCAAGAGCAGGGTGGAAAATTTATGGGAAATGTTCATGCAGTTTCCTAAAAATATGCCAATGGCATATGAACCGATGCTTGAATGTCGTACTCAGTTGGCGGAGGACTCTGAATCGAGGATACCCCAACCAGGATTTGGGTGAGACAAGGTTTTATTCACCAGAATAAAAACAAACATCTATTTTGATCTTAGTGACTTAATTTTAAGGGACTAAGACCTGGATCACTCCCTAGCCGTGATCTTGGAGTTTGTGAGTTCTAGCTAAAACTGGTTTGTGGATGTCCGTTATATGCTGGGAAGAAGCCTAATCTGGCCTGCCGAATTTTGCTGTTATGGGTTTTAGCGATATGCCTCGCTTTCTCCATGTTGCTGATGTGCATTTGGGCTACACCAAATACGATTCATCAGAGCGCACCAAAGATTTTTATCGAGCCTTCAGTGATGCCCTTGAACGTTATGCCATTGAACCCCAAGTTGATTTCGTCTTGATTGTCGGGGATTTATTTGAGCATCGCCAAGTACTGCCCGCGATTCTAAATCAAGCCCAACTTTGTCTGGATCGGCTGCAAGAAGCAGGCATTCCTGTCTTAGCCATTGAAGGGAATCACGACTATCGACTCTATGGCACCAGTACAAGCTGGTTACGGTATCTGGCTGATTGGGGACGTCTGATGCTGTTGGAACCCAATGCCGACGAAGCGTTAGAGCCGTGGGATCCTGAAGCCAGACGTGGGGGCTATATTGATCTCGACTGTGGTGTGCGGGTGATTGGGTCTCGTTGGTATGGAGCCGCAGCACCTCAAGCGATTCAAGCCTTAGCCCCACAAGTAGAACAATTACCCCCTGGTCCCGAGCATACGGTGATGATGTTTCATCACGGTTTAGAAGGACATGTCTCTCGCTACAGTGGCGCATTGCGCTATCAAGATTTTGCCCCTTTGTTGACGGCGGGTGTGGATTATTTAGCCCTCGGCCATATTCACCGTAGTTACACCGCCGAAAGTTGGATTTTTAACCCCGGCTCCATTGAAGCCAACAGCGTGATTGAAAACCAGGACCAGAATCCTCGGGGTGTTTTCTTGGTCAACCTCACTCAAAAAGGTATCAAGGCCGATCTTAAATCCGATTATTACCAACGCCCGATTGTGCGATTGACCTTAAAAGCTGATCCGAAACAAACGGCAACGGAGTTAGAAGAAGCGGCGATTGCCACCATTGAAACTGCCTACAACCAGGGCAAAACGGAAGAGGCCATTGTAGAGCTGAGAGTCCAAGGCACGATTGGGTTTGAGCGCTCGGATTTGAATGTGAAGGAACTGCGATCGCACCTCCATACCTTCAGTAAGGCCCTCATCATGCTGATTAAATACGACGTCACCGGGGTCGAGTACCACAGCTATATCAGCGATCAAGAAGAACTGCCCTCTCGTCACGACATTGAGCGCCTGGTCTTTACCGATCTTTTAGCCGCGAATGCCCATTATCGCGATCAGGCAGAATCACTATCCACAGGGCTGATGGATTTAAAAGATCGCCTTCTCAAACAGCAAACTGAACCCGAACTCTATCAGTATGCTCAGGAACTGCTGTCCACGAAGCCCTTAGAATCGGATGCGTCAGCGCAAGATTAAAGCAAAATTCTATTCAACAGGGACCTTGCACCGATCCGTAGAGCAGGCAAGTTGCTGTTGCCGTTCGGCTAGGATTGTTGCTAAATCTGCTCTTCCCGTTAGTTTCAACCGCCAGTTGGCCCAAATATCATAAATAGAATCAGCAGTAGGGCCGATGATGGGCAGCTTTGTGATGGCATAAACCCATCCCATCCCTAAAACTTCATAGACTTTGCGAAATACGGGGACGCCGACCATGACTGTGCCATCAGGTAATAAAGCATGAATGCTTCCCATCGCCGTTTCAAAATCAATATTGCCATTGTCTTCAGGAGCATAATCCAAGTCTGCAATATCGACAAAGACCACCAAACCCTGCCCCGCATCCCGTTTCCGTAAGAAATTGACTTCTCTTAAACAGAGGGGACAAGCGCCATCATAGAGAAGTTTGATTTGCCATGATGGGCTTGGGTTTGCAGAGATGGAATTTGAAGAATGGGCAGCAGATGAGGTTGATTCAGTAATCATTAGATTTTGGCAAAAAGGGGCTCTGTTTTGACTATAACCTTATCTTTCAGAGCCAAGGTTGCTCATCTGCCATTGTGTCGATGTTCTTAAAAAGCGATGTCAGAAAACATGAGTCAGTCTGCGTTCTGTCATGGCTGCGGGTAGTGGCCTGTTTTGGAAGCCAGGATTGCACTGATCAATTTGGTGGGCTCGATATCTGATCCAAGGAAAGCCCAGCTTCACAATCTGCATGGTCCTAAACAGTTGTTGCGGATCGCTAATATGGGTGGTGGGTAATGGTTGTCCCATTTCTTTGAAGACCAACCCCAACGGAACAATGATTTCTTCTTGGAGTTGGAAAAAACGGGCTAACACAGAGGCAGAAGCAGACATTAATGAGCCAATTCCCCCTCTAGCTTGTCCCCAACCGATGAAATATAATCCCTTGTAATCTTCCAAGAAAGCGCCACCATAACATTGAACCGTTGAACCTTTGACCCGTTGCAACTTTGGGGGTAAAAAAGGATAGGCGACATGATAGCCCGTGGCACAAACAATCAAATCAAACTGATCGCGTTGCCCATCCACAAATTCGACTTCATTCCCTGCTAATCGCTGTACAGCAGGACGGGCAGTCAATCGACCATGCTTCAAGTAATATGGAACTTCAGTATTAACCGTGGGATGTTTGGTAAATAAGCGATGCTTGGGTTTTGGTAATCCATAATCTGCATGGGAACCGAAGGTAAGGCGAATAACGAGGTGAGTTAGCAAGCGCTGGAACCATTCCGGCATCCACCATTGCATAAAATCTGCGGCTGGTGTCCCCGCAAAGGTTTTGGGAATAAACCAGACGGAATCCCGCATGCTGATCGTACTCTGGGCACCTACACGAGCGGCTTCGGCAGCAATATCACAAGCGGAATTGCCTCCCCCAATTACCAGAACTCGCTTCCCTCGCAGTTGATCTGGGTGTTGATAGTCTTTGGAATGGATGATGTCACCGTCAAACTGCCCTGCAAATGGGGGAAACCGTTTACTCCAGTGGTGCCCATTACAGAGCAGTACGCCTTTGTAGAGCCGGGTCTCATTATTGTTTAAGGTGACTTCCCAGAGGTCTTTCTCTACCGGGCGTACATAATGGACGGTGCAATTCAGTTGAATATGTTGGCGTAGATCAAAATGGTCCGCAAAGGATTGCAGATAATCCTGCATATTCTGCGCACTGGGAAAATCAGGATAATCCTCAGGCATGGGGTAATGGGTAAATTGCGTAATCTTTTTGGAGGAAATGATATGGGCCGTTTCGTAGACGCCATGATGCCAATTGCCGCCAATATCATCACTGGCATCGACTTGGTCATAGGCCATTCCTAATGCTTTCAGAGCTTCGGCCATCCCTAAGCCGATAAACCCTGCACCAATAATCAAGTATTTGTCAGTGGTTGTTTGCACAGATTCCCTAGTCAATAAACTGCGTTAAGATGGCTTCTGTAATTGTTGGCTGATCCGATCGCTACCCCACTGGAGTAAGCCAGGCATATACCGTTTGAGGCGGGTTAGGACTTGGGCTTGCAAATCAGGAAAAACTTCTGCCTTATTCTGCTGAATGCCCTGAATGGTTGCTTGCATAATTTTATGAGGATCCGTCGTCAGCCAGTTGGGCAAGTCCGTTTTCCCCTGAGCGAGAGATCCAAAGCTATCTGAGTCTAGAATAGGCGTCCGGCTAAAAAAGGGATAAACAGCCGTGACCTTAACATTAAAGTTCTTGACCTCGCTGCGTACTCCTTCACTAAACCCCCGCAAACCGAACTTACTAGCGGCATAGGCGGTTAACCCTGCAGGGGCAGTCCATCCTGCGACCGATGAAATATTAACGATATGTCCGTGATGACGAGCGATCATATCTGCAACCCATAGGCTACTCAATCGCATCGGTGCGAGCAGGTTGATTTGCATCATCAACTCCCAACGATCAGCTGGGGTTTCATCCATGCGCCCATACATCGCTATTCCGGCATTGTTGATCAAGATATCTACGGGATGATTGAGCAATTTCACCTGCTCGTATAAGGACTTACACCCTTCTATAGTGGCAAGGTTGGCAACAATATGGGGGAGGAGTTTGCCTGGATGGGTATGCTGGTTGAGTTGCTCAGACTGCTGTTCGAGCACTGTGGCATCGATATCAGTACGGATCACTCGACTGCCTGAGGCTAATAAAAGCTTTGTTAGTTCTTGGCCAAATCCTCCTGTTGCCCCGGTTAACAGGACAACGGCATTATTCAACTCGGTCATGAGTAGACCTTAAGAATGCGGTGATCAGATTGTAAAAGATGTATTGCTGTCAACGATGTCTTGCGCAATCACTTTTATGATCGGGAAGCTCACCCCTAATCACCGCAAAGGCATCTACACGGATGGACTTCCAAATCCGATCTGCTCAAAAAACGGATCTCCCGAGTATTTGGGCTTGGGCTGTGCAGGAATCCTGGAATCCTGGTCGTTATGATTTGGACGTGTATTGGCAACAAAAGAGTTTGCTAGTAGGTTGGCTAGCTGATCAACCTATTGGCTGTATTTCTGCAGCCTCCTATGGCACAGACTTTGGTTTTTTAGGCTGTTATTTGGTGGATTACCGCCATCGAGGCCATGGTTATGGCCGCGTTCTATGGGAGAAAGCCATCTCCTTACTCCCTGCGCGTTGTATTGGTTTAGAAGGAGCAGTGGCGTTGCAAGATACCTATCTGCGACATGGGTTTGTCAAATCCTGTTTGCATGTTCGTCATCAACTGTTATCTAGTTCCAACGGCACTGTTGCAGAGCCTTTGCAGCCCATTCACGCGGTACCGTTTGAGCAGGTTTTGGACTACGATACTCGCCATTTTGTGGGAGTGCGATCGCACTTTCTGCAATATTGGCTGGCGAGTCCCGAAATGAAAGGCTGGGGGTATATTCAGGCTGGCGAGCTACTGGGGTATGGCCTGATTCGACCTGCTGATATTGGATACCGAATTGGACCGCTATTTGCCAATACGGTTGACGTAGCTCAGCAGCTGTTGGTTGCCCTGTTACAGATACCGCCGTCCGATCAACCTGTGTATATAGATGTTCCCCAAAGTAATAATCAAGCGAATCAACTGATGCAGCAGTTGAAGGCCATTCCGCTCTTCAGTAACTGCCGAATGTATAAAGGTGTCTTCCCGGAGCTGCCGTTAACAGAAATTTATGGGGTCACCACCCTCGAAATGGGATAGCTGCCATGGCTCTAAGAGGTGGGATTTACAACTGTGTTCGTAGAATCGTCCCTGAGAGGGGATGAGCGGTGGGTGTGTAAGACTTGAGGCCGTATTCTGCCCCGTAGTCTGTGCCCAAGCCGAAATACCATTGCCCCTGTAGCCAGGTTAGCGATCGCGCGAATGTATCAGATTCAAACCTAAGAATTTCACACCACTGCTGTCGACTGGCAGATTGTCTCACGCGATTGACAAAGCGTAGCTTGCCACCGACCCGTTGCCGCTCACTCGTTAAGACAAACAGCCCCTGGGATATCGCTAATACATCCCAAGGCACTTCCTGCGGATTTAGCGGGATGCGCTGCACCCTCGTCTTGTTGGAGTCTAAGGAGTCGGCGACAAATAATCCGGGCGGTTGAATATGCGGATCTTCACTATTTAGAACTTTGACAGTGCGAGACGTTTGCGAGACATAGCGCGAGACTTGACTCAAATAGGCCAGCTTGGATTGATACGCCGCAGTTTTCTTGACCTGGGTTGCTTGGGGATGATCCGGGAATAATGTCGTCCGCTCCAAATCTTGCCGTTGAATTGGCTGTAAATTTTTTCCTATCTGCCACGGGCGACCTCCCGAAAAGACATAAAGTGACGATTCGAACTGAGCCATGTAAGCTGGAGCCGATCCCAGAGTTTGGACATCTTGCCAAGTCTGCCCTCCATCTCCAGAGGTCAATAAGTATCCCCGGTTATCCGGTCGGCGAATGGCAGACCATAATTTACGCTCAAACCCTTGAATGGACCAGACATGAACACCCTCTGGAATCGTACGGATCTTTTGCCAACCCTTCTTCTCTAGACGGTAGATATTGCCGAACTTCCAACTATCTCGCGCATCAATACCGGGGGTATACAAAACAGTACCGATCGATTGAAAGCTGCGAATCTCTTCTTCTGGCGCTACAAAGTTGAATTGAAATTGTTGAGCGTTAGGGTTGAAAAACCAGAGAGGGATAGGGCCTTGATTGCGGTTACTGTCTCCATGACCCAAGTAGATCTGGCCTTGGAATGGAAACATCACCCACACATTGCGCGTATAAGGTTGAGATTTTGCATGTTTGCCAGTAGTAAAGGGCGAGCCTAAAAGCTCCAATTGTTGGGTGACATCAGCCTTGGGGATCTGGGCGCAAACTTGGGTTGCGGAAGAGGACCCAAACGGCCAGCGCAGGAGCTGGGAAACCACAATCCCCAACCCTGTCATTGCTCCTACGAGGAGGATTACAAAACGTCCATAGTGAGTGAGCCTAGGAGTGGTTGATTTAGTATTCACAATCTACAACCCGATGGATAAAGATTTTGCCGAAAGAGGACAGATGAAAAAATGTAAGCGTTTTTGCTGGGATGGCGGCTTCGTGCCAGATAAAGCCGCCCTTCACTCCTCCCAGACTATAGCGAAGGCTTTTAGCTACTCCACAGAGCAATGCTGAACAAACATCTCATCAGCTTGGATTTTTGCAATACTTATTTACATAGATGTCGATGTGTGTTACATTTGTTTACATAGTCAATTACGGAGCTTACACACATGACATCTAGTGGATATACCTCAGACGATCGCGGTCGCGTCAACCGTTTTGCAGTAGAACCCAAAACGACTGCTCAAGAAGAGCCTGTATTTGGTTTCAATAAGAATGCCGAAAGATATAGTGGCCGCTTAGCCATGATCGGCTTCTTCGGTATTTTGTTGATTGAACTTGCTACCAATCTTACATTTGTGCAGATTGTGACTGGCGCATAATTTAAAACTACCCATTAACATCAAGCTGAGATGTGGAATCTGTCATGCCTCAGCTTCTTGTTTTGAAAGCTGCTAACTTTCCTAATCGCCCCTTTGAATAGCGTAGCCCACGCCACGAACCGATAAAATCAAGTCGGGCTCATCGGAATCCTCTTTGAGTTTGTTCCGTAGGCGAGACATGTGAACATCGACAACGCGGGTGTCAATCTTGCCATCGGGGCTATACCCCCACACTTTTTGCAGAAATTCAACTCTGGAGATGGGTTCTCCGGGACGGCTGACCAGTAATTCTAGCAAGTTAAACTCTAGATGCGTCAGTTGAATGCGCTCATTATCTTTGTAGACTTGCCGCTTATTCGTATCAATTTCTAGATGCCCCACTTGAATCACACCCGCTGATTTCTGGTGAGAAGGGTTTAATTTCGTAATCCGCCGCAGGATACAGCGGATGCGCGACTCTAGCTCTTTGGGTGAAAAAGGCTTGACCATATAGTCATCTGCCCCCATTTCCAATCCAGTGATGCGATCAGCCACATCGGATAGAGCAGTCAGCATAATAATGGGGACATCTGACTCTTGACGCAGAGATTGACAGACTTGATACCCATTAAGCTTCGGCATCATGACATCCAAAATAATTAAATCCGGTTCTTGACGTTGGAAGACTTGCAAAGCCTCTTCGCCATCCGCGGCAGTGATGACGATAAACCCCATCATGGATAGACGAGTTTCTAGGATCCGACGAATACTAGCTTCATCATCAGCGACTAGAATTGTTTGCTGCTGGTCTTTCAAACTGTTTTAGTATCCAGAAACAGACAACGTGTAAGAGATTAATACTCTTCGAAATTTAAATAACAAGCCAAAAAGGTTATGAATATGAAGTTTTTTTACATATTCTTAGAGGCTTCTAGAATTTGAGTTTAGCAGTTGGCAGTCTGTTCATTAGCATTGTTGCGCCAATGTTTGGGTTTTAAGTGTTACAGATCCCTAGTCAGAGAGAGTGGCACTGTGATTAATCAAATTTTCATTCGTATTTTCCGGGTGCCGTCAAATCAACAGCTGATGTTTGTTGTGCGTAGATACATATCTTGGTGCCGCAATAAATAGGAACGCGTGGGAGCAGAGAGCACACATAGTTTTGGAAAAAGCAGTTGATTTCTTGACATATCTTTACATATCTGTTACATTAATTTATATAAAGTTACGACACACATGAATTGAACGGAGTCTACTCACATGAATACATCCAACAATTTCTTTGGATTTAATCCCTTTGCTGAAGCTTGGAGTGGCCGTCTAGCTATGGTTGGCTTTTACACCGCCATCGTGATTGAACTCGTGACCGGAAAAGGTGTTTTGCATTTCTGGGGCTTGATGTAAGTCATCCCATTTCGTCTATCTTGTTCGACCTGCAAATTGCTACAAGCTCATCATTACGGAGATTAAATTGTTATGAATACTCAACCTTCTTTCACTGGTTTTAACGCCTTTGCTGAGACCTGGAATGGCCGTCTTGCCATGATTGGCTTCACCTTAGCTATCATCACTGAAGCCCTAACAGGCCAAGGCATTATTGGCCAGTTGGTCGCTTGGTTTAGCCTATAGAGTCTAAGCGCTCTATGCAACACTCATACCCTCTGTCAGCGAAAATATTAACAGGCCTCAATAGATCCTGAATTTGCTCAGAAAGCAATCTTGCCCTGGGATGTATGTTTTTGCCGACTAGTTCAGACAGAAAGCTATATCTGTAATTTCTATCAGACTGACCTCAGCAATAAAGCTGGGGTTTTCTTTTAGGGTTTGTTTCGCCAGCAACAGGATTTACATGAGAACCTGAATCCCCCTAAGAGCAAGCTTTTGGATGAGATTTCCTCCTCATTTTTTCATTTTCTTGACAAAACGTTACAGAATCAGTTACATTTATTTACATAAAGATTCATCCATTGATTACGGAGTCCAACACTATGAGTACACAAAATCCAATCTGGGGTTTCACTGACTTTGCAGAAACCTTTGGAGGTCGTCTAGCAATGATGGGATTTTTCCTCGCCCTTGTCACTGA
>JANQPU010000213.1 GCA_028285315.1 Acaryochloris sp. IP29b_bin.176 | reverse complement strand
ACTGTGCCTGCAAGCGTAATTCTCAAATCTGTGAAATCCTCTCCTAGCCTACTTTAGTCACTAATCAAAATTACACTCTTGGAGACTTATTGGTATCAGGGCTGGAAATTTTTGCGAGACCGGAACTCATTTCAACAGAGGATATCACAAATGGTTTTGCCCATTGCTGCGTTGCTGCTAGTGTAATGAATTCTTGTGATAAGTGCTGTATCTGTCTCTGTAAGCTTTACGACCATTGAGGAGAGATTTCCTCCAGAATTTTTGCCAGGCAAGGGATTAGAGCATTTTCTTTTCTTGAATAGCAACAGGTCTGTTATTTACGCTTTCTTACACACTTGCCAGGGGGATCTTGCCATATTTTCTTTCCACGGCAAGAAGTAGATTTACGCTTCTTTTTACGCTTTCTTACACACTTGCCAGGAGGATCTTGCCATATTTTCTTTCCACGGCAAGTAGATTTGCGCTTCTTTTTACGCTTTCTTACACACTTGCCAGGAGGATCTTGCCATACTTTCTTTCCACGGCAAGAAGGAATTGGAGTTGGGCTCGGAGTTGGAGTTGGAGTTGGGCTCGGAGTTGGACTTGGGCTGGCAACCGGAAAACCTCCGACTGAACAGACTATTCCTTCGCATGCCCTGGGGCCAGATTTTCCTTTGACCTGTAAATTAGGGAATCCTGGTACATACCCCAATAGGCAAAGAGTAACCTGCCGATTTATAGTCGTCAGATCAACCTGAAAGCCACGAGTACTTGACCCGCCAGAGCAGCCAGGACTAGCGTTGGCTAACCCATCAACTAACGGTTGACCCAGATCACCCGATGCAGTAGCACGATAAATTACCAACTGATTCCGCCAACCTGTACCGACGGAATTACGAGTGTAGTAAGCAATGGTTGTGGGGGCACTCGGTCGAGTCAGATATAGAATACCAGTGTAATTAGCGGGTACATCCCAATTGGGCGGTGCAGAGGCTGAAACAGAGCTGGCTTCACGAATCTCATCAGCCATAAACTCCACTGCCCGATTAAGGTCGATACGCCGATCTATTTCAGAGTCGCTCTTGGCACTCTTTTGAGCCAACGTTACAAATCCAGTTCCTGCTAGCGTTAGGGTAATGGCGGTAATCAGAATACCAACTAGCAACTCTGACAAGGTAAAACCAGCAGCTGGTTTAGAGAAAGATGGGTGGGGATACTTCATCATCGTTGGGGGGTAATGCAATTACTGGCGACTGTGCCTGTCCCGTTATAACGTCCTGCTCTGGAAATACCGATGCCTGGAGCAATGACTAGACATCCAGCAGGGCCTTCCCCACTGGCTAGAGACAGCACAATGGTTGTTTCAGTGGTGTTGTTTGGCCGCCCCTTAAAGTCAAACGTGATGATGAGTGGAGTGGTGGCAGCAGAGCTAGTCAGATTGATACCAGTTAAGGTTTGAGGGCCTATCCTTAAGCAGTTATAAGTTCCAGTATTGCCTGTGATAGTCGGGTTATTGCCCGTAGGAAGATTGATGTTGCAATTACGACTTCTGCGTACAGCTTCTAACTGTATTTGCTTGAGCGCACTTTCCAGGTTGTCAACACCTTGATCCACCCGACGAGCATTCAAAAATGACAGAAAACTGGGTAAGGAGATCGCACTCAAGATACCAACAATCATCACGACAATGACCATTTCGATTAAAGTAAACCCTTCTAGATCACGGGCATTGAAAGAAGGCATTGGGTACCACCTCAGTGTTTGCTGCTGCTACCAATTCACCACCGCTATCAGTGACCCAGTAAGCCAGTTCCAAGACCTGAAAGGGGGACAAGTTTTTGATCGTTGTTCTACGAGTAAGGGTAAACTGCTGGCCCAAAATGGTTCTGGTGCCAATATTGGGAGTTGCAGAGTTGGGGTTTCCGGCTACTGGACGAGCGTCTACCATCGCTTTCAAATAGGCTGCAAATCCACTTTCGCTAGCGTTCTGAGGGCGACATCGAGCAATGACCCTAACATTGCTACCTTGAAGTTGTGTCGTTTGCAGGTTGTTGACTAGCGTAATGATGGTTCGAGGTGGCGTTGTGGTATTGTCTGTCGTCAGAGATTGAATAATGTTGTCATTCGAATCCGAACCAATAATTAAGGCATCGCCGCCATACTTCATCTGATCAGCGGAGGCTGATGCACTATAATTCACATCCCTAGCTCGCAGCCCAGTATTTACTCCTTCAACAACGATTGTATTTTGATTGGCTGCGGCGGTCTGTAAGAGTTTGGCTTGAGTATAGGGAATTTGTTGAACATCCAGGGAGAGAGTTTTGACATTTTCTAAGTCGTCCTGAGCCCAGTGATTGGCTTCAGAAATCTGTCTAGCCCTGACTTTGAAACTGGTAGAAGCCACAAAAGCCTGCATGGACGTAGCCATAAATAGCGAGGCAATCACAATACCCACCATGACCTCAGTAAGGGTAAACCCCTTGCGTTTATTCGCGTGGTAAGCCATAGCTTGAGAGATCCAAAAGGTAACGAACAGAAAAACACGAGTTCACTCATAGAGTGAATGGCAGAAGATGAAGATTCAAAAGGCTAAGGCTCTTGTGATCTCCGATGCCAATGGGTATTGGCACCCGTTCGGTAGACCGTGATCAGAGCGTCAACATTAAAGTCTTCTGCTTCCAATAGCTCTTTCATATTGCCGGGAACACTAATTGCTGCTTTATTAGAGCTAGAACCATCCCATTCTTTAACCCAAACTGCCCCATTAATACTGCTGCCGCCGTTAATCCCCATTCTGGCGTCGGGAGCATAGATAAATACGCTGCCGAGCGTGGTATTCCCACTGAGAGTGAACTGCTGATCGTTGCTCGCATTGCTGTCAGCAGGTCTGCCAAAAATTGCGAATCGAGCTGGGTTGTCGCCGCTGTCGATCTGGGCTTTGCCACTTATGGTGATATCACCGCTGACGAAGAGCCTAACACGGGCATTGGCGGTATCTATTTCTAAGCTATCCTTAGCCTTACCCTTTAAGGTCAGACTGTCTAGCGTGTAATTGTAGGTAGGAATGCCAGAGTCAATTGATGTTGGTTCGTCATCCTTATCCTTATCCTTATCCTTATCCTTGCGAGGAAGTTTTTTACCATCTCCGTTAAAATCTTTCAGATCAATGGACCCTGGTGGAGCAGCGGGAAGCGGAGGGAGGCTGATCTTGCCTAGGCGAATTTGCCCCTGAACCTCTCCATTATTCAGGGTACCTATGGCTGCTCGCAAACCCTTCTGAGTGGGCTGGCCTTTCACGCACTGAGTTACTGTATTGGGAAGGGTACAATTTTTGCAGTAAACGTTGCCTCCAATTGCTCCCAAAACATCGTTGTTGCCTAAATTGACATGGTCACCATATAAGCCAGGAAAATTGGCAGCATCCAGACTGGGGACAGAGCTAACTTTGAATGTCTGCTGTACTCGGGTAAAAGCAGTGGAATTGGGGGGATACCCTTTCACCAGTAAGGTGCCGGTTTGGTTGGTCGCGTCGTAGCGATAGGCTTCCACAGTATAAGTATTTGCTGCAGCAGAAGCAGGAATTCTACCATTGAGCAAAATCGTATCTAATTGACTGGCATCAAAACAGGGAGGGAGGTCAGGGGGGCTACTCCACTGATTGGGTGCACCCGTTTTTGGCTCCAGCAAATTATTAGGATCGTAGTTTAAGGTTAAGAAGCTCTGATAGTTGCTATTAAGCATCCCCAGGGTTCTAGAGCTTCCACCTTCTGCTAGGGCTAAGCTTTCAGCTGTATCCCGTTGGGCAATAGCAGTCGCCTGATCCCCTTGGGCTTTGATAATCAAAGCGGTAGCAATCATTAGCATCAATAAGCCCAAACCTAGAATTGAAGGTAGGGCAAAGCCTCGTTCACTTGCCTCCAGCCTGCGAGTGACCTTGAAGGCTTTTCTCCTATTTGGCATTATTAGCCACCCCCTATGAGTCTGTCTGTTGAAGAATGTTCAGATTCTAAATACAAATTTCCTGAGGTTCTTACGAAGTAGAGAAAATCTGGAATCATGAAAAATCAAATTTGCTAAGTATGTTGACTGGCTGCTTGATGCACAATCAACTTTCACCTGGGAACGGAAGAGCGCGATTATGTTTATGCGATCGCGCTTGCCTTTAAAGCGAGACTGTCTAATGTCAAGTCGGTTCGTCTCCAAGGAGTTCGTCCATGCTCTCGTGACCACAAAACTAATGAAATCATTGACGCAGACTTGTGGGGTATCACCCAAATAGATATGCTTCAAGGTGTCCATCCATTCAGCAACTTTGGCGTGCTGGGATGAATCGAAATAGAGCGGGAATTCTATTGTTTTCATCGATCTCCCAAGTTTTGGTCAATTTCTGGAGCATATTTCGCATTAGCAATCTAAAAACTAAGTTTCAGGCTTATTTTTTACATATCTTTCCACTCTAATCTATTAAATTTTTCATCAAAATAAAAGCATAATTAATCTATCAAAAAGGAAAAGTTCTTATTAAGCATTACATGTCTTTCTACTCTAATCTATTAAATTTTTCATCAAAATAAAAGCATAATTAATCTATCAAAAAGGAAAAAATCTCATCATAAATTTTTAATATACTCCTTAAATTTTTTCTTGATTTAATTTTTTTATTGCTTTATTCTATAGAAAGACTCATATTTATTGGCCAACGAAGAATTCGCTTAAAAAGACAGTTAAAGATCTCACAAAAAAGCAGCTATCAATGCTTTGCCTAATATGACTGAAAGCTTTATCTAGTAAAGGTTGTCAGGAATATTAATGAGTGGATTCTAATAGAATTGGTCAATATGGGGTGACAAGGGTTTGCTTCTCCAAAAAATGAACAGCTTACAAATTGGTCAAATCCTTGTAAATAATGATTTGATTACGAAGTCTCATTTACGGCGCCTTCTGGACGAACAGAAGAATAGCAAGCTAAAACTGGGTGAGCTTGTTGTTCAGAAGGGTTTAATCACTCATTCACAATTGCGACAGGTATTGCTTGAAAAGCAGTTGTATGACCTGATGAGCTGCATTTTT
>JANQPU010000210.1 GCA_028285315.1 Acaryochloris sp. IP29b_bin.176 | reverse complement strand
CCAGAGTGCTCGCCAGAAATTGTCCCGCCACTATCAACAGATGAATCCCATGAATGAGTCCTCGTAGTGTCGCTAATCTTAACTTACAGAGTACTCAGTCTGCCGGAAAAAGAATGGCTCGTCCGGGAAATCAGCGATTTTTTAGGGTGGCAGCAATGCCACAAGCAAGTAACCTAAAATAGGCAGGCAGATCACGGCCCGACACGCTCAAGAACGGTTGGTGTCAGAAGCTGAGAGAGTTTTGCAAAAACTGAACTGGAGCGTTCAGCATTTCTGCGGATGCAGATCTCTCTGATAACGCTACCCTAGAGATCACGCGAGGAGCGTTTCTTCAATTTATTCGGTATGACCTCCGGTTTTCCCAATCCCTACGCTTTTGAGCATTCTGATCCAGAGACCCTAGAAGCTGAACTGGACCAGACTATTCAGGATTTTGAGCAGATTCAGGCTGAACTCGGCTATCAGCAGGCCCATTCTGCCCTGGAAACCTTAGTTGACAAACTCGATCTGTCCCCCCGCGAGCGAGCGGGTCTAGAAACCGAAATCAACTCCCTGCAATCCATGCTCGACAAGCTGGAAAAGCAGGTAGTTCACATCGCCGTATTTGGCATGGTCAGTCGAGGCAAGTCTTCTCTCCTCAATGCCCTACTGGGACAGTCCGTATTTGCTACCGGGCCTGTGCATGGGGTTACTCAACAGAGTCAGCAGGCTAGCTGGTTTGTAGAGCAGGAATCGGGCACAGAGGCAGACACCATTCGAGTCTCGTTGCAAGGGGTTGGGCAATCTCGGATTGAACTGATTGATACCCCTGGCATTGATGAAGTGGATGGCGAGGTGCGAGAACGACTGGCCCGCCAAATTGCTCAGCAAGCCGATTTGATTTTGTTTGTGATTGCGGGGGATATGACCAAGGTGGAGTTTGAGGCCCTATCAGAATTGCGGCAGGCCAGCAAGCCCATCCTGCTCGTGTTCAATAAAGTTGATCAATATCCCGAGGCTGATCGCAACGCCATTTACGAAAAAATTCGCGATGAGCGGGTGCGAGAGTTGCTGTCTGCCGATGAGATTGTGATGGCCTCGGCGGCACCACTGGTGGCGCAAGCCATTCAATATCCCGACGGTCGCTTGGGGGCGGAACTGGTGCCGGGACCACCCCAAGTTCAAGATCTGAAGCTGAAAATTTTAGAAGTGCTAGAGCGGGAAGGCAAGTCCTTGGTGGCGCTGAATACCATGCTCTATGCCGACGATATTAACGAGCAGCTGATTGAGCGCAAGATGCGGATTCGCGATCGCAGTGCCAATCAGATTATTTGGCGCGGCGTCATGGCAAAAGCGGTTGCCATTGCCCTCAATCCCGTCACCGTCGTAGATGTGCTCAGCAGTGCTGCCATTGACATTGCCATGATTTTAACCCTGTCGAAGCTTTACGGCATTTCGATGACCCAAAAAGGGGCCGTGGATTTACTCCGTAAAATCGCGCTCACGATGGGAGGCGTTGGGGCTACCGAACTCTTGACAACCCTCGGATTAAGTTCTCTCAAAGGGCTCCTCAGCTTGGCCGCACCCGCTACCGGGGGAGCCTCGCTGTTACCCTATGTTTCCGTCGCCATCTCGCAGGCCGCCGTGGCAGGAGTCTCTTCCTATGGCATCGGCGAAGTCACCAAACGATACTTAATCAATGGGGCTTCTTGGGGACCCAATGGTCCCAAAACCGTCGTCAACGAGATTCTATCTTCCTTAGATCAGACTACGATTCTGAATCGCATCAAAACAGAACTGCAGGAAAAACTAGGGTCTTCTAAGGACTCCACACCCCCTGTTGAAGAGGGTTAGGTTCACAATACTTACTCTGTTGTTGCAGAGTCTGAGCCTGTAATTTCGATGGTATCGCTAACCGTAAGCTTGCCCTGCTCATCAATGGTCCAGACGTCATAATTCCCGGTCACATCCCCTTGAGGATTCAGATCGACGGTGCCACTTGCGCCTTGGTAGTTGATGGTTTTCCCCTCCCGCAATAAAGCCAAGCCTTGACAGACATCCGTCACTTCCTCGCCCGGTGCATTGGCGACCACCTGTAATTGGTCCCGAATCCCCGTCCCTGTGGTGTCCTTCGCGGCCTCAGCAGCCAACACTAACAAAGCGGTAGCATCCCAAGTATTGGGGTCAAAAACACTGGGCTCTCGTTTAAAGGCGTCTTGATATTGTTGCTGAAAAGCTTCTAAGGCGGGACCGCCCGCACTGGGAGCAGTTCCCAACATGCCGGATACAATATATTCCCCTTGAGAGTTCTGACCCACTAAATCGGCAATATTTGCTTCTTTCATGCCATCGGTTGTGATCAACGCGGTTTTCCCATCTAAGAAACCTAACTCCTGGGCAGACTTAAGAATTAAACTGCCTGTCTCTGGATAGGACACCAGTAGCACCGCATCTGGTTGGCCCTTAAACACTTGATTCACTTCTGTGTCAAATGTGGACGTATTGGGATCATAGAAAGTGGGTCTGGCTTCATTGACCACCGTTCCCCCCAACGCTTTAAACGCTGGGATAAACGCAGCCACTAAGCCATTCCCATAGTCATTATTGATGGCCAAAATGGCAACGGACTTAAACCCTTTTTGCGTTGCCAGTTGGGCTAGGGCCTGACTTTGAAACGTATCAGGAGGCGCTGTTCGGGCCCAAAACCCCTTAAATTCGCCTTTTTCAGCGCGTTCAGTAAAAACGGGACTCGTACTCGCTGGGGAGATTTGGACGACTTGACCACGCACCGCAATGGGAATCGCTGCGCTTGAGGACGCACTGGAGGCCGCCCCCACTACACCAACGACTTGATCTGCCTCTACCAGTTTGGTCATGGCTTGGGTGCCTTGCGCCGGATCCGTTTGGGTATCTGCACTGACTAGCGTGACAGGCTGACCCAATACCCCATCACAAGCATTCACAGTTTTCACTAACAGATCGGCTGTTTCTTGCATGGGGGTGCCGTATTGCGCCAAGTCGCCGGTAATGGGCAATAGTGTTCCTATTTTGAGGCCGTCTCCCTGCGATGAAGGAGACGATAATTGACATCCTGCGATCGCGCAACAGATACCTAAAATAGCCCCAGAAACTAGGCGTTGATGAATCATGACCAACCTCCCTTACATCGACATCAGCAATGGATGAATGTGACCAGAAATGCAATAACAAGCTTAGTAGACTCGCTTCTGCTTCTCCTAGTCCTGCTACAAAGCTTTAATTTACTTCTGTCTGGTGGGATCCTTGTCAAGATCACAATTCATGCCATTCACCATATTTTCACTGGGACTTTGTATCGTAATACACAGTTTATTATTGGGTCATCCCCTGGAGGATCAGTCATGAACATCAAAGCGATCGCCGCTATTAGCCTTGGAGTGTCCTTACTGCTCCCAATATCCACAAGCTGGGCACAATCTAGCCCTGATTCTATGCCCGTCAGTCCTACTCCGGACGGCACCATGACACCTGAGCCCCAACCTGAAGTTGCTCCGCCAGTAGAGACAGAGACCGAGGCAGCTCCGCCAGCAGAGACCATTACGCCTGAAAGTGCTTCTCCCTCTGAGGGGTCGGAACCCGATGCTAACATCGGTGGTGCAGAGACTGAAGGCGCTCAACTGGTAGCCTGCGGCCCCAATGGTGCTGCTGTTGTGACCACGTCTGTACGCCCAGGTTGCCACTTACTGAAAGTCAATTCTCCTCCTGGTGTTAAGTAAACCCTGATCTCAATAATCATCAGAGTCGGGACCTGCCCCTAAAACTCTGGTGATTATCAAAGATAGCTGTATGTCTATCAGTAATGTCTAGAGACGCTTCTTCATTTTCATTTTCTGGGAAAAGCCCACGACATCAATATGCTTAAGACTTTGCAGTCTTTGCGGCCAATCAATACTGAACAAAGGTGCAATCTTGAAGGAACTGGATTGCACCTTTATTTAAGACGCTCAACCTTCTTCTTTAGTTTTTAATGATTACTTTTTTCTACTATGAAAAATTGACAGTATTGGATCAAACTGCTGCCATTAGCCTGTTAGACTGGCTATCCAAGCCCAGCAAAATTGAATATATCAATCTTGCTACTAAAAATTTATTTACAAAAATAAATAAATTACATTCATGAGTCCTTGCATAATAAAAATTAATTAATGCTTTCAGAGCTTTCTAAGAAAACTCTAATTTTTTCCCCTAGAAATATTTGCTAGGCTAGAGTCGACGGATCTAAGATTTGAGCATTATCGAGATAATCGCCTGTCCTCATGCCGATCTGCAAACTAGCGATTCCGTAACACATTCTAAATAAAGACCAAGGGGTATGACCATGAATGTCCAAGATATCTACCAGTATTTTAAAAACCCTCCCCCCGTCTATATCACCAAGGAAGTAGCTGTTTGCTATATCCTATCTGTCTTGCTTGAGGAAGGAGATTCCTATGGCACGGCGCTCCTGAAGCATATTCGAGCGCATCATCCTCCTTATCGGATTTCGGATACGGTGCTGTATGCTGCGCTCAACTTCCTCATTGATGAACAGATGTTGAGTGGCTATTGGCAAAATGAGTCAGGTCGAGGTCGGCCTCGACGCATGTACCAAGTTGCTGAGGGACGGGAAGAGGATGCCCAGCAACTTGCCCAACTGTGGCAGAAGTTTCTTGGCAAGGATCCTGAACCTGTTAAGTCCTTAGCTTTGAATTAAACTCGCTTAGACCTTAATTTAACCGCATTTTCGGCTGGAACTATCCCATGTTCCAGCCGTCTCAATATCAGCGTGAGACTTGAATATATGAATTGCCCGACGCATCCCTTGACAGACGAGTGATCGATGTTAAGGTTTAACTTTACTATGTGCATACTCAAGGCATATCTGCATGTAGTTGAGGTCATGAATATCGGGTTTGCTTGAACTCACGCACATCCAATTTTCTGAGCAATTAGAGAGGAGCTATGAAAGGATTAATTCGCTGGGGTCTGATAGTTAGCCTGGCAGGAGGTGGCTTAGTCGGTCCTTCTCTAGTACGGCAACAAGCTGCGATCGCAATTCCCGAAGCTGAAGCGGTTAAGCGCCTTGAAACTGTTCCTACTTTTGCAGTAACAGATGAAAAAGGGTCTCCCGTTTTAGCAGCCGTTCCTAATCCCAAAGACAAGACCAAGAAGATTCAGGTGGCCACGTTTTTCATGAGCCAAACAGATGCTCAAAACTTGGTCAATAACTTAAAGACAAACAAACCTGAAATCGGTAAATCAGCACGAGTAACGCTGATCTCCTTGCGTGATGCCTATGAAATTACGAAGAAGAACAAGGATAAACAGGATCAGTTGGTATTCCAATTTATCCCTAATCAAGAGCAGGTGGAATTTGCCAAGGCCATCTTGAAGCAAGAGGGCCAAGAGGTTGAGCAGTTTCAGGGGGTCCCCATGTTTTTTGCGATTGGAGGCAAAGAGAAGGGACTGTTAACCATTGAGCAGGGTAAAGAGAAAATTATTCCCTTCTATTTCCGCAAACAAGATTTGCAGGGTATGATCGACCAGCTCAAAAAGCAGAATAACCCCCTGAGTGGCACAACTAAGATTCAGGTGACTTCTCTGGATCGGCTGGTCGGGTCTTTGTTTCAGTCTGAGGATGCCACCGCCAAGCAAATTGTGCTGATTCCGGCCCGAGATGCTTTGGAATATGCGGTTCAGCAGCAAAAGAAAAATGGTGCTCAACCCCAGAATCCCAGTGCAACACCAGCCGCAACGCCTAACTCCAAGTAACACCTTCAAAGTCTCTAGCCCAGCCCTTTGGCAATGGCGTCAACAAGCGATCGCAGATCTATCTCAAATACAGGCGCGATCGCTTGTTGATTTAAAGCAGGAATTGGATTGGTTGCTGTTAGAAATCTCTGACTTGACGTCCCTGGATTTGAAATTGGCACCCGCAGAAACACAGCTGATTCAGATGCAGGTGTCCTTAGAGAAATTGCAGCAGCTCTGGCAGCAGCGACTGGCTGAAAACATTCCCGTTCAACATCTAACGGGAACGGCCCATTGGCGTCAGTTTCACCTACAGGTATCTAAGGATGTCTTGATTCCTCGACCGGAAACAGAATTGTTAATCGATCTGGCTGTGGAAGCAGCTCGGAATTCTGCTCGATTAGCTAACACAAATCTGTGGGCGGATTTAGGTACGGGTAGTGGTGCGATTGCCTTAGGACTGGCGACTGCTTTCCCCCAAGCAATGGTGCATGCGGTTGACTGGAGTGAAGAAGCTCTAGCGATTGCCCAAAGTAATAGTCAAACCTGTGGCCTAGACCAGCAAATTCACTTTCATTGGGGACAGTGGTGTGAGTCATTGGCAGGGCTAGAAGGTCAGTTCGCTGGGATTGTCAGTAATCCGCCCTATATCCCGACGGAGGTATTACCGACGCTTCAGCCTGAAGTCTTCAAGCATGAACCTCATCTAGCTTTAGATGGGGGAGTCGATGGATTGGATGCGATTCGAGAGATTGTTGCGATCGCACCCCAATACCTGCAAGCAGGGGGTGTGTTATTACTGGAAATGATGTGTGGTCAAGATGACGCTGTTAAAGCACTCTTGTCAGCTCAAGGCCAGTATGAGCAGATCCAAATTCATGCTGACTTAGCGGGTATTCCTCGGTTTGCCCAAGCCTATCGAATATAAGTTACGGTTCGAATAGAGACATGAGTGACGACCATGACAATTCTGGAGCAACTCAAGGAAGATTATGACCGCTTTCCTGAGGACCAATCCTTCGATTTATATGCAGAGGATGTTTACTTCAAAGATCCGCTTAACCAGTTTCGTGGCGTTGCCAAGTATCAGGAGATGATTGGCTTTATCCAGAAGTGGTTTATCAATACCCGGATGGAAGTTCATGGAATTGAGCAGCGAGACCAGGATATTCACACCCGCTGGACCTTGTATTGGCAAGCACCATTCCCCTGGAAACCACAAATGGCGATTACGGGTCGCAGTGAATTGAAGCTCAACGAAGCGGGTTTAGTGTGTAGCCATATTGATTATTGGGATTGTTCGCGCTTCTCGGTGTTTAAACAACTGTTTTTCCCAGTTTCATCGTCTACCCTTTAGATAAGCAAGTGGTTAACGAGGTGGGGTATGGAAATCGGTGTACCGAAGGAAATTAAAGATCAAGAATTTCGTGTTGGCCTCAGCCCTGCTAGTGTTCAAGCTTTAAGTCAACAAGGCCATCAAGTCTTTGTTGAAACCAATGCCGGGATAGGCGCAGGCTTTCCTGACCAAGATTATCTGCAAGTCGGGGCCAAAATAGTCCCCACAGCCGATCAAGCCTGGAGCCGCGAGTTAGTGGTCAAAGTGAAAGAACCTTTACTAGCGGAGTATCGTTTGCTGCACGCAGGACAAATTCTGTTTACCTATTTGCATCTGGCCGCGGATCGCGCCCTGACCGAGCAATTAATGCAAGCAGATGTGAGTGCGATCGCCTATGAAACGGTAGAAGTTACCTTACCCGATCGCATTTCGTTACCCTTACTGACCCCTATGAGTGTGATCGCGGGTCGCCTCTCCATTCAATTGGGGGCTCGTTTCCTAGAACGACAGCAAGGTGGACGAGGGGTCTTGCTCGGTGGAATTCCAGGGGTTAAACCGGGCAAAGTCGTCATTCTTGGTGGTGGCGTGGTGGGGACAGAAGCCGCTCGCATCGCTGTCGGTATGGGTGCTCAAGTTGCGATTTTAGATATCAATGTAGATCGGCTCTCGTATCTTGAGACTCTCTTTGGTTCTCGGGTAGAGCTGCTGTACAGCAATTCTCGCCATCTAGAGCACGTTTTACCCACCGCAGATCTATTGGTCGGGGCTGTATTGGTTCCCGGCAAGCGGGCTCCAATCTTGGTGTCCCGTCAGCTGGTGCAGCAAATGATTGCAGGTTCGGTGATTGTAGATGTGGCCGTAGATCAAGGCGGTTGTATTGAAACCCTACATACTACCTCCCATACCGATCCAGTCTATGAAGCCGAAGGTGTCCTCCATTATGGAGTGCCGAATATGCCTGGAGCAGTGCCGTGGACTGCGACCCAAGCCTTGAATCACAGCACCTTCCCATTTGTGTCTAAGCTGGCTAACCAGGGCATAGATGCACTCGATCAAGACCCAGCTTTAGCCAAAGGTTTGAATGTTCATCAACAACGTTTGGTCCATCCTGCGGTCAAACAAGTATTCCCTGACTTAGCAGCCTGAATTGGCTCTGGGAGGCTGATTGAAGAGTATGCTAAAGGAGAAGATCTAGCACTAGCCTATGTCCCATTCTGGTGAATTAAATCCAGCTACTGATCGGGTTCTGGTTGCAGGAGCCACAGGGGGTGTGGGCCAGTTGACAGTCGGAGAACTGCTGGCGCAAAACATCCAGGTGCGAATTCTAGCCCGCAATGCAGAGAAAGCCCGGCAGATGTTTGCCGACCAAGTTGAAATCGTGGTGGGGGATACCCGAGAGGCAGACACATTACCGCCAGCGATGCCTGGTGTGACCCATATTATTTCTTGCACGGGCAGCACCGCCTTCCCCACGGCCCGGTGGGAATTTCGGCAAGCCTCCAGTCGGTGGGAATGGTTCAAGCGATATGCCAACCCTAACTACTGTCGAGCGCAAGCGGATAACAGTCCTGAGCAGGTTGATGCGGTAGGCGGCCAAAATTTGGTGAATGCGGCTCCCCAGGATTTAAAGCGGTTTCTGTTGGTTTCCGCCTGTGGCATCGAGCGCAAAGATAAGCTCCCGTTCAGTATTCTCAATGCCTTTGGGGTCTTGGATGCCAAGCTGGTAGGCGAAACAGCACTCCGTAATTCCGGTTTGCCTTATACGATTGTGCGCCCCGGCCGTCTAATCGATGGCCCCTATACGTCCTATGATTTAAATACGCTCCTGAAAGCTAAAACTGAGAGTCGTTTAGGCATTGTCATCGGCACGGGAGATCATCTGTCAGGAGAAACTAGTCGGATTGATTTGGCGGCTGCTTGTGTTGCCTGCCTGCAGAGTTCCCACACGGTTGGCAAGGTTTTTGAAATAATGAGTGAGGGGGCTCGACCTAGCACCATTGACTGGAATACTCTATTGGCAGAATTGGCCTAGCCTCAACAATGCAGCGTGTAGCCCAATTTTTTTCGAGGCAACCCCCCCTAACCTATAACGTTTTGAGTATTGGGTTTCGAGGGGCTGGGAAAACTGTTTTTCTGGCAGGCAGCTATACCTCTCTTCACTTCAACCGTAAAAAGGCCCGATTGCACCAAGAATGGTTGGATTGCCAAGATCCTGAGTCTCACCAGAAGATGGATCAGCTGTTGAACTACATCACCCAAGCCCGTCAGTATCCACCGCCAACCCTGAAGATGACAGATTTTAATTTCAGCGTTAAGACTCGAACCCTATGCGGGGTAAAAACGCGGTGCCATTTGCATTGGTGGGATATTCCGGGGGAATTTTGCCAGCCCAACAATGCAGATTTGCAACTGCTGCTATTTAGTTCCCATGCTTGCTGTTTACTGATTGATTCGCCAGCCTTCGTCAATGACCGTCCCTATCAGCAGAAAATTGAAACGGTGATGCAGCAATTGGCACAATTCCTCCCCCAATCCCAAGCTAATCGTCCCAATTATCCTTTGGCGGTTATCCTAACTAAATTTGATTTACTCCAAACGGAGCTGAGTCGGGGGCAACTGAAGCAGCAGCTCAAGCCTTTCGTCCAGGATTTGCGAGCCCAACAGATCAACTCCCACGGTTTCACCTCTGCTATTCCCCTTGTCTCTTTCGGGGCTAGTGTGACGTTGCATCCCCAAGGCACCTCTGCTCCTTTTCGCTGGTTAATAGCTGAATTGAGGTCTAAAACTTAATAACGGGATTATTAAGCTTCTAAATTGGTGTTCAACAGGGCGATTATCAGGGGCGAGGGCAAAACCCGCCTATCGTTTGTTGGTGCTGGGATGTTCAGCATTGACCCCATTGTTTCAAGCAGATCTCCAAGCGTTTGAGAATCTTGTGCAATTTGGGTGAGTACTCTAATAGCTAAGAGCTTCTGGGATGCCAAGCATTTCCGTCTCTATGATGTAAATCAACACATCTAGAGTGTCTAGAGTGCCCCATTACTGCAGATACTGATTCATGTACGGTGCCCAAAAATCTGCCTATGCTTCAGTTCCCATCACAGTAATACAGTCTTTAATCTGCTGACGCATCTCTGCCAAACTGGCATGATACCGCCGCCCATGTCCCGGCAAAATCCATTCAAAGTCATACTTAAGAAGTTTACGCATGGACTTAATTTGCTCATCCCAGGAGTAAAAACAATAGCGCCGGAACCCGACTAAACGATTGGCCCCGGCCGACCAAGCCAAATGGTCCCCCGTAAACAAAAACTGGTTCTTATGGAGCAATACCGTATGGCCTTTACTATGACCGGGCACCGGAATAATCAATAAGTCTGGTGCCAAAGTATAAGGCTCAGTCCCCTCAATCGGTAATTCCACATCTTGCGTCCCTGCTGATATATCATCCTGGTGCAAAATCCGAGTACAGCCAAAATGCGATTGGAACTGGGCATGATCTGCTACATCATCACGATGGGTGAGATACATATATTGGATGCCCCCCATGGCTTCTAGCTGTTTCACCAATGGGGGCGTAAACTGGGGGGAATCCACAAGCACATTGCCATCCTCCCGTTGAATGAAATAGCTGGTTGCCCCAAAGGATTTCTCCGAGTGATAGCCACAGTGATAGACATTCTCAGCAATTAAAATGGGTAGACTTTGCTGTACTTGTCGAATCTCCGTGGGCTTGTCTACGGTGCCAATCGAAGCCGTAGGGCAAGAGAGTAAGGCTTGTAGGGCATGTAGCCGCGCCTTGTCTTCCGTTGGCTGGGCAAATACTGCTGACTGACTGCCATCCCGATGAAAAATTTCAGGGGCCATCCATCGGCAGGTATCACAGTCAATACAGGTACTATCTACGTACACATCACCCGTAACATTTTGCGATCGCCGTTTTTGCATCTGAGCCATAGTTGAAACCTCTTGGAACGCCGCCTTCTTCTAGCCTAGCGTGAGCCTCAAGTCTTCAGCCGCAGTGATAGGCTATAACCGTCCGTGACTTCTCATTGCCGACCATGCGCACGATTGCCGATATCAACGACAAAATCGAGGCTGGCAAAGCCGTTGTCTGGACGGTCGAAGAACTAAAAGCCAAAATTTCTGAACTGGGCATTACTCAGGCTGCAAAAGCCGTCGATGTCATTACCACAGGTACTTTCGAGCCGATGGAATCCTCTGGGGCCATTCTCAACTTAGGCCATACGGATCCACCGATTAAAATTCGCCAATGTTGGCTAGATGGGGTGGCGGCCTATTCTGGATTTGGTGCCGTTGACCTTTACTTAGGTGCGTCTCAAGCCCCTGATCGTAAGCAGCCTACAGAACTCACGGAAGGAGAAGATGTTCAAGCCCAAGGGGGTGGTCACGTCATTGAGGATTTGATTGCAGGCAAAGCCGTCCATTTGCGGGCGTTGGGACAAATGACCGATTGCTATCCCCGTGCCACTTTGGACACGATGATTACCAAGGAGACCATTAATCAGTTTTATCTATTCAATCCCCGCAATCTCTACCAAAACTTTATAGTCGGCGTTAATGGGGGTGATCATCTCCTCCATACCTATTTGGGTCCCTTACAGCCTCGACTGGGAAATGCTATCTACTCTAATCCGGGGGCCTTATCTCCCCTCTTCAATGATCCGAACCTACGGTTAATCGGCGTAGGAACTCGCGTTTTTTTAGGTGGGGGCGTAGGCTACGTTACCTGGGAAGGTACCCAGCACTTTCCATTGCAAAAGCGATTGCCGAATGATACGCCCATTGGTCCAGCCGCAACCCTGGCATTAATTGGGGATGCCAAACAAATGGAGTCGCGATGGGTGCGGGGTTGCTATTTCAAGCAGTACGGCCCTTCCTTGATGTTAGGGGTAGGAATTCCTTTACCCGTGATTGATGAAGAAGTGGTCCGCCGTTGCACGGTTACGGATGAGGACTTAGTCGCACCCATTATTGATTTTTCTATCCCTCGTCGTGTGCGTCCCACCTTTGGCTTGGTCAGCTATGCCCAGCTTAAATCTGGAAAAATTAAAGTAGAGAATACCAAAGTTCGTTCTGCCCCGTTAGCCAGTATGGCCCTCGCCCGCCAGGTGGCGCTGGAACTGAAGCAGTGGATAGAGTTGGGAACTTTTACCTTGACGGAACCTGTGGCGGCTATTGCTTGCGATCGCACCTTTCTTCCCCAAGATGCTTGGGGGTCACAAATTAGCCTGGATTAACATCAGGTTCTTCGATTGAGCTGGAGGTTCCGTGCAGTAATCTGGTCAAAATTAGGGATATTTTTATTGTTCAAACAACGAAAAATTATTGTTCTAAACCTTTGCGATGCTTTGCCAATATTTTTTGCGGCAAGGTTAAAAAAATAAGTTATTCACTACAACCGAATTCAGCAAAATTTAGCATAAACAACATCTAACGCTTTGGTCGTCAACGATTCAATAGTACTCAAAGCAGGTGGAAATATTGACTCGAATTGCCATCAGGATAGCCAGGTAGCAATGTCAACCTATCGGTGCAAGGTGATACCACAGTGAGCGGACCTTCAACACAATCTCAAAATTGGCCATCTTTTCCCAAAGCCATTTTGTCGGTCAGTCGCAAAGAGCATTATCATCAGCCCCTCGGTTTAACGATTTTGTCGAGGAATGATGAGGGTCTAAGAGACGATGCTGTAGATCCCAGCAGTACAGCCTTTCTGAATCCTCAATATTGGCAAAGCCATTCTCCTCAGTCTGATAAGCCTGGGCCTCTCCCCACAACCTTAAATGGCCATGTATTTGTGATTGGCACTGCTGCTTCCTTTGACTCCCCAAAAATACCCGGCACCGATATCTGTTTACCCACCCAGGATGGCTGGCAACATATTTACTCTGGCGATGGCATGATCTATCGTCTAGACTTCCATACTTCAGTTCATCCAACCGCTACACCAGATAATCCCTATCCCGAGCAGCCTTGTACAACCACCCATAACCAAGGATGGGCCAATTTAGCCACTCGCCTCATCAAAACACCTGATTACTATGCAGACTGGGCTTTGGAATCCAATCCCAAATATCAGGAGAAGTGGTCAGACTATAAACAGCTTACGTTTCGGGACGCGGCACTTACGCGTCTATCTATGGGGTTGGGAGGCCGAAATTATCTCAATACGGCCTGGTTGCCCTTAAAACCGAGACAGAACAACAGTGAACGTTTGCTAGTGACTTGGGATGCCGGACGTCCATACGAAGTAGATCCCTGTTCGTTAGGATTGGTTGCCCCTGTCGGTCTCAATAAAGATTGGAAACCGATCTTCGATATGCCGGGGGTCTCGCGTCCCTTCCAAAAGCTGCTGGGGTTTCCGATTTTGTCCCAGGTGTTTCCCATGATTCTGTCATCAGCCCATCCCGTTTATGACGAGCATGAGGATGCAGTCTATATGGTCAATGGCACGAAATCAATGGGGAGCATGATGCAAATCTCGCGGTTGCAGCCCTACTTCCTCAAAGGTATTTTGAAATTCATAAATAAGCTGGAGGGAGAGGAGCCAAATGCCCCTCGCACCTCTTTCTTTGATTATGTTGTCCTAGCGTTAGTCAATGTCGTGCTTTGGCTGACAGGGCTTTTGATGGCCATTTTGAGTTTCTGGGAGGTCGGTGGCACAGATCGGCTTTTCCTCTATCGATGGCAGGGCGATCAAACAGAAATTGATGAATCAGATAAGTGGGAAGTCGTCACTGAAAAGGGCCGTTCGATCCCTATTTATCAATCTGTTCATCAAATGTCTTTGACGAGGGACTACATCGTTATTTCTGATTCCAGCTTTAAATTTGTGGTGGCAGACGTGTTGCCCAGTTTATTCAATCCCCAAGATTTTGCGAAAAACTTACGCAAGGTGGTTAAGCTCGTTGCTCGTCCCAAAAACAAGGCTACTGAGAAATCTGAGTCGCCCTCAACCTCGTTTGACTCACACGGAAAAAGTCCGGATGAGATGAAAAAAGAGATTAAAAAGGACTTGCGCAAGGATTTTCAAGACTTATTCTCATTCCTCAACTATGCCCAAACTCCTTACACCGATGTGTATGTAATTGCCCGAGCTGACCTGCAAACAGGACATGCTGCTGACTCCAGTCTAGGATCATGCAAAGTGAAAGCTAAGCACTTTCGTCTACAACCTGAAACAGCCCATTTCCTGGCCAGCTATGACAATCCAGAGAACAAAGTGGTTCTGCACGTAGGGCATATCAAAGGTCTCGATCCCGCTGAGTTTGTCAACAAAATTGACGATGCTGTTTGTCACTACTCCCCTACAAGTCACTCAGGTCACCCTTGTCCTAAAGATATCAATCAAATCTTGCAGCAGCGATCCGGTGTGTTAGCAAACAGTATGGCACCAAATCTGGTGGGGACTTGGACCCTAGATATGGAAACGGGGCAATTCGAAAAAGTCCTGCTTGAGGATGAAGACAAGTTTCAACTCCTGGCCTTCTTTGCCCTCAACGAAAAGACGGCAAACCAAGTTACCGATGTGTATTGGAATTGTGGTGGTGCTTGGCCCTATCATCACACCATCAACCATCTAGATTTATACAAAGAGCAGATAGATTCTAAGACGCTCGATCAACAAATTAACCGGATTGCTAAAGAAGGTCGACCTGCTAATCTACTGCGAGTGAGTCAAATCAGCTCACTAGAAGGCCAAGCCACCTCGTCTCCTGAGCTTAAAGTCGAAGACTATTATGCATTCCCCCCCGGCTGTTATGCGAGTTCTCCTCAGTTCGTTCCTAGAGAGGATGGCACGCCCAGTTCTACCCATGGCTATATCGTTTGTGTGGTCATTGCGACTGATCATCTTCAAACAGACCAAAAAACGAAGTCAAAGCTGAGTGAATTATGGATTTTTGATGCAGCTCATCTGGGCCAAGGGCCGCTATATCGCCTCAATCACCCTGAGTTAAATATTGGACCTACATTGCACACGGCATGGCTGAGTAAACTTGAGTCGCCACTGCCTCGAGGCGACTATGACGTCAGAGAAGATTACAAAACAGTCCTCAATCAAGTCGAGCCAGCAGAGTTAAAAGAACGCATACATTATCTGTTTGAGCAGGATGTGTTCCCTCACATCATTCATGATTGTGCTGATGCTAGTACTAAGCAAACCTTCAAGATCAGAATCTTTGATGCTTCGACCGTGGCATCCCCGTCTATCCATCGTGGGGTTGAACAATTTGCCATTGTCTGTGGATACCATGATCCGCTTGTGATCCGGGAAGAGCAAAACGCTCTAGTCAAGGATGTGCAGTATCAAGATACCGATCGACTATCCTCAAAGCAATTCATCGAGATCATTAAAGCGGGTGTCGTCTTATACCGAGGTGATCAGCCTCATCTGCACGCTCAGTCAGACGAAACCACTCAAACCCTCCACCAATGTGCTGAGGCACTGGCAGCACTGTTAAAAATCATTACCTCTGTAGACAATGTGATTCTACTGCTAGGCCAACTAATCATTATCCAATCTCACAGCCCAGAAGGTACTGCTAAAACCTACGTAAAATTGATTTCAAATGAGTTGAAACATATGTTAGTAAAGACTCCTGAGCTGTTTGATAGTTCGCAGGCAATGGTGAATTTTCTCTTCAACCGAGCAGAATTGCCGGATGCGATCTCCTAGGGACGGAGTGCATGCTTCTGCGAAGTTTGCACCCTCGCATGTTGTCCTGCTGGTGCCGACCTTCCATCTCTTGATAAGTTAGGGGATGAATTATTTTTGCATCCCTTAATTCATAACCCTTCTTCTTGTTAAATCTTGTTTCTATTCATTAATCAAAAAGTTTTGCTGTGGTCATCGATCGGCTTTCTAGGGTGGATAGGCATCCTATCCCCAACCTCAGCTCAAATTCTCCCTGATGCCACTTTGCCGAATAATTCTGAGGTCCGTGCTGAAGGAACAATAACGCGAATTTTGGGGGGAACACAGGCAGGATCGAATTTGTTTCACAGCTTTCAGCAATTTGACCTTTCTAAAAACACGACGGCCTATTTTGACCAAGATACTGCCCTTACTCATATTTTTGCCCGGATTACGGGGGGACAGGGATCGATTATAGATGGTGTGCTCCGAGCCAATGGGGCAACCCATTTATTCCTCATCAATCCCAGCGGTATTTTATTTGGCCCTAATGCCCAACTGAATGTGGGTGGCTCCTTTTTGGCCACAACCGCTGATCGCATTCTATTCCCGGATGGCAAGACTTTCAGAGCGACCCCTCAAGCCCAGCCTGCCCCACTTCTCTCAATTAACAGGCCCCTAGGTCTGGCTTTCAATCATCAGCCAGGGCAGATTACGGTACAGTCCCAACCTGGACTCACCGTTCAAGCGGGTCAAACCTTAAGCCTACTAGGGGGTAACGTGACCGTTAGCGGCAATCTGACTGCTCCAGGCGGTCGGATTGAGTTAGGAGCCGTTGGTGCCCATCAGCAGGTTCGACTGAGTTCCTCGCACCAGGGGATTAACTACAACAATGTGCAAAGGTTGAAAGATATTCGCATCGATAATTTAGCCATTGTTGATACAAGTGGTTTTGGTAGCGGGGATATCCATGTCCAAGGCAGACGTGTCACCCTAACCGATGGTGGACGACTCCAATCAATCACTGTGGGTGATGTCGACGGTGGCGATATTACTGTCAATGCAACCGACTCTCTAGAGTTATTGGGTAATCTGTCACCTAATGGTCCCATCGATCCCTTCTTTGCCCAAAGAGGGTTTTTCCTACCCCAGAAAACCACGATTTTTACCACTACGCTGGGGTCTGGTCAAGCCAGCGCTATTGAGATTAATACTGACACCTTACGGGTTACGAACGGTGCTGATATTACTGCAGCTACCGATGGATTGGGTCCCGGCGGCAATCTAACCATTAATGCACCTCGATCCATCAATGTAGGAGGGCAAACGCTTCTCCTGGGCTTCATTCAAGAGGCTGTTCCTTTCACTGAACCAGTTACTCGCAACTTCCTCATTGACCAAACTCGCGTCAGCCAACTGAATGCTCGGAGCGCGTTTATCCCTAATAGTGGCCCCAGTGGCGATATCACGATCAATACTGGCGATCTAACCCTACGGAATGGTGCCAACCTGACGACGGGATCTAACGTGGGGCCAGGGGGAACCATCACCCTCAACGCAACTGGAACTGTAGAAGTTGTGGGATCTAGCAAAAGCGGCTTGTCAACCAGTAATGTATCTTCGGCCTCTATCAGTCAAAATGATGCGCTTGACACGATCATTCGAGCCAATAGACTGATTATCCGAGATGGTGGTGTGATTACTGCCAGTACCTTTGGTTCGGGTCAAGGGGGCAATATTGATATTAGTACGACTCAATCGGTAGAAATCCTGGGAGTCAGTCGGTCGGGAATCATTGCTAGCCAGATTAACTCTGGCACCTTTAGCACAGGTAATTCCGGCAATATTAAAATCAAAACGGGGACCGTAAAGATTGAAGATGGAGGGAGCATTCAGCTTAATAGCGTGGCTCAAGGCCAGACTGGATCACTGAGCTTAACAGCTAACTCTGTACTCCTGAGCAATCAAGGCCAAATTAGCAGCAATGCCGTGGCTAGCCCCGCTGGCAACATCAACATCGATACCAACCTATTGACGCTGAAAAAGGGGAGCAACATTACTACCAATGCACTGGGCATTGATGCAGGTGGAAATATCAAAATCAATGCTGATGTCTTAGTGGCTCTGCCCTTGGATGGCGATAGCAATATCACAGCTAATGCAGTCAATGGACCGGGCGGGCAAATTACGATTACCACTCAAGGGCTTTTTGGGATTGCAGTGCGCGATCGCAACACCAATCTCAACGACATTACGGCAATTTCCCAAAATAACCCCCAGCTGAATGGGGTTGTCACCCTCAATACCCCAGAGGCAGATCCTAGTAAGAATCTGTCTGAGCAACCAGAAGCAGTAGAATCTCCCCAACCGATTGCCCAAGGGTGTCAATCTAGGGTATTAGCCAATCAAAGTCAATTTCAGCGTTTGGGTCGGGGTGGCCTACCTACAAATCCCCACAATCCCCTTTCTTCCCAGGCCATTTGGCAAGACCTGCGAGCGAATCCGGCCCCATTATCCACAGCCGTACCCCCCGCTGAACTGACGGCTGCTTTGCATACAGATGTCCCAATTCATGACATCACGGAAGCTCAAGGTTGGCACCAAGATGCTCAGGGGCGAACCGTGCTAACCCCGAGACGCCAAGGTCATGCAACTTACGCTCTCCAGCCGACTGCTACCAACTGCTAACTGTCTAGATTTCATGCAATTTCAACGGGACCTGCTGAAACAATGACGACTCGGTCGGGATGGATAAACGCTGCAATGGCCTGATTGATCTCTGCCATGGTCACAGCGCCAATTTTTTGGGGAAGCTGACGAATCTCCTCAATGGGTAAGCCGAGGACTTCATTCATCAAAAATCGTTGGGCCAACATATCTGGATCGGCGAGATCAACGGGATAGCTATTGAGGATAGACCGCTGAGCCGTTTCCAACTCTGACTGGCTGATACCTTCGGCTTTCACCTGTTTGAGTAACGCCAGCGTACTGGAAATAGCCGTTTGCGTATCCTCAGGAGCCGTTTGCATTTGCACTGCAAAGGGACCCGCATGGAGTCCTGCTGCAAAATAGCTATAGATCCCATAGGTGAGTCCTTTGCGATCACGAATTTCAGTCCCTAAACGACTCGATAGCGTATCACCGCCAATAATCTGGTTCAGCAGCATTGCCGCATAGTAGAGGGGATGGTGGCGCTCAATGCCGGGATAACCCATATAGGTCACTACTTGGGTCTTACCCGGTAGGGGAGCGCTAACCCGCTGAATGAACTGAGGGAGTTGAGGCTCAGGAAAGTCCAACTGAGTTGAAGACTGGAGATGTTGCCATTGTCCCAGGGTGTGAGAGAGCTGCGATCTGACATTTACCTCATCGAAATCCCCCACTAGGGTCAGAATCATATTGTTGGGACGATAATGCTGCTCGTAGAACCGCAGAATTCCTTCCCTGCTGATATTTTTGAGGCTGTTGGCCGTCGGGAATCCATGAAACGGGTGGTTTTGAGCGTAAATCTTTTGCTGAAAGGTCCGTCGTGCTAACGCACCCGGATCATCCAGCTCAAGCTGTAAGTGGGTCAGCATACGCTGACGCGATAGGTCTAGCTGCTGTTGAGGAAAGGTTGCATGTTGCAAGACATCCGCTAAGGTCTCCAACACTACAGGCAGGTCAGGCGACAAAGCATACCCGGAAACATCTACGCCTTCTCGGAGAGATAGAAAATCTAAACTCGCCCCTCGATCTTCCAGGGCTCTGGCAATCGCCAGATCATCTTTGCTTTTAGTGCCACTCATAAGGTTGTCTGCCGTCATACTGGCAACCCCCCCTAAAGTCAGATAATCCCACTCATTCCCAGCCTGGATATAACCACTCAGGGTAACGGTGGGAGTACTATGATCGGCCAGCAACAGCACCGTCAACCCATTCTCCAAAATAACTCGCTCTGGTAAAGACTGGGTTTCTGAACTCGCTGAAGTAGACAAATCAGGCAAATATTTCGCCACTTGAGCAGGGTCAACGGGCTCACTGGGAGTGAAGTCTTCAGCTGTTTGGGTTGCAGGGACCCCTGCGGCAACAGGTTGCCCTTCCAGTTGAGTCGGCTCAAAAAAACCAATGGTTCTCTGAGCAGAGGTGAGATAGGTTTGAGCCACTCGCTGCACATCAGCAGGGGTTACCGCTTCGATCCCACTTAAGTAGCGATCGCTAAAACAGTGATCATTCGTGACAATTTGGTTATAGGCTAACTGACTTGCCTGATTCTCTATTTCTCGGTTACTGAGGATAAAACCTGCTTTGACTTGGGTCTTAGCGCGCTCTAGCTCTTCAGTCGTGATCGGCTGGCTGCGAAGCTGCTCAAGGGTAGACTCCACCACCTGATCAATCTCTGCCAGCTGGCCAGCTGCTGCCGTGACCGAAATATTGTACCAACCCCCATCCATGAGCGCTGCAACATAAGCATGGGCATTCGTCGCCAATCCTGACTCGATCAAAGTCGGATAAAACCGCGAGTTACGACCAGCCGACAGGATCGAGTCCAGAATCTCCAGAGCAGGAATATCGGGATGTTGGGCATCGGGAATGGGGTATACCGCATCCAATAATGCCGCACTTCCTGGCTCCTTGAGTAGGATGGGAGATGCAGTATTGGCCTGGGTCACGACAGGTTCTGATACCGCCGATGTTCCCACGGGAGAGCTAGGAATATTACCAAAGCAGGTCTGAATTTGCGCTAAAACGGCGCCTTTATCAAAATCACCCGTGATTACTAGCGTGGCATTACTGGGCTGATAATAGGTCTGGTAGTACTCCTGTACCTGAGTCAAGGTAAATTGCTCGACGTCAGCCTTGCTTCCTCCTACTGGTAATCCATAGTTGGACTCAGGAAAAGCCTGTTGCATCACGGCTTTACTGAGGCGATAGTCGGGACTATTTTCATAGCCTTGTAGTTCTGAAATCACGACTCGTTTTTCACTAGCCAGATGCTCAGCAGTCAGGGCCACATTTTGCATCCGATCGGCCTCTAGGATCAGTAGCGTTTCTAGTTTGTCACTGCCGACGGTGCCGTAATAGGCCGTCATGTCATAACTGGTAAAGGCATTTGAGGCACTGCCTATGGCACTAAACAATTTGCCAAATTGAACGGGACGGGATTGGGTGCCCTTAAACATCAAATGCTCAAGTTGATGGGTGATCCCACTTAAGCCCGAGGCTTCATTCCGTGAACCCACTCGATACCAGACTTGAACACTGACGACCGGCGCTGTATGCACTTCCTTCAGCAGGATCGTTAAGCCATTATCGAGAGTGGTTTTGCTGACGTCTTTGGTCAACACATTCAGCAGATCAGGAGTATAAGAAGAAGTAGTCACGTTGGTAGATGTCAAATGGGTCAGCAGAGGATAAACCGAGAAAAAGAGCCTGCGAAGGCAAACGCATATTCCTCAGATATTTAGTATCGCTTACCTGCTTCCGGTGTGGTTGAGGGGAAATGATGTGATGGCCGTTGCTTGCTGTCGATAGGACATAAGCCGATCGGAGACCATCGCATCTTCTGCAGCGCCACCCCGTCAAACAGTCCCATCGTAAAGGGAATTATCATGGCAAGAATGTAGAAGTATTGAAGCATACATGAGCATCACGCCAGGCACTGATACCAATAAGTCTCCAAGAGTGTAATTTTGATTAGTGACTAAAGTAGGCTAGGAGAGGATTTCACAGATTTGAGAATTACGCTTGCAGGCACAGT
>JANQPU010000209.1 GCA_028285315.1 Acaryochloris sp. IP29b_bin.176 | reverse complement strand
ATATTCGCTTCGCTATGTCAGTGGTCAGGTTACACTTTATCGCATATCCCAAACCTAACCATCACAATACTTTCAAGACTTGTGGGTAAGGCATAGCTTGTTTGATAGATTTGACACAAATGCTCATTTTTCTATCAAGCATCTCGAAAAATAGAATCATATAATGCAAAAATCGCTGCCTAGTCTATAGGGACGAGAACATAGAGACTAACTGGACTGAAAAAGTGGACAAGGCCAGCGAATTCTTCAGGAGAACGTTCACATGAGTCTAAAACCGCGTCGATATTTCACTCCTGAGCAAAAAGTAGAAGCCGTCCGTACTGTTGAGCCATCAGGTTAACTCGTTAGCCAAGTGGCATGAGAAGTGGGATTGACCGAAAGCACCCTGCATTACTGGGTCAAACAAGCTCACATAGATCAGCCGATTGACTGTGGGGGCGATTAACGTCAGCCAAGCGTCAGGAACTCGTCTGCCCCTCCGTCGTGAACTCCAGCATACACTCAAATGGAACGAGATTTCCTAAACCTGCTTTGCCAGGAATAGTCCTATTTAGGTGTCCCTGATAAATTCGAAACCCCTAATTTCAAAGCATTCAGGCCCTTAAACGGGCGATTAAAATTGCATGAAAATTAGCTAATTCCTGCAAAAGTTGGGGAAACGTCTATTCCCACGCTCGCCTATATGCACCAATCTATGTTTTAGATATATTCAACCGACTTGAAAATTGACCACTGTATGTCTTGTTCTGAAAGGCGTATACAAAAACATCATCCATTGACTGTTTTTTCTACACTAAAGTGCGGTCTGTAAGAATCTCATACCCTGTCTTAGTCACCAGTACCGTGTGTTCAAACTGGGCTGACAGCGCGTTGTCAACCGTGACAGCAGTCCAGCGATCGCGGAGAATCTTGGTCACCTTAGAACCAGCGTTAAGAATCGGTTCAATCGCTAACGTCATCCCTGAACGGAGTTTGACATTGCGCATCTGGCGAGTTCGGTAGTTAAACACAGAGGGCTCTTCATGAAGGTTGCGACCGACGCCATGACCAGTAAAATCTTCGACAACCACAAATCCATTATCTTCCACATGGTCTTGGATGGCCCCCGCAATATCCATCAGGTAATTGCCTTCTTTGACCTGTTCAATGCCTTTGAAGAGGGCTTCTTCGGCTACTCGAATAAGCTTGGCTGCATCGGGAGTGACTTCTTTAACTGCGATCGTGATGCAGGAGTCACCGTGGAAGCCTTCGAAATATGCGCCCGTATCAACTTTTAAGACATCACCTGACTGAATGACTTTTTTGGGGTTGGGAATACCATGTACGACTTCGTGGTTAATGCTGGCGCAAATGGAGGCCGGGAAGCCATGATATCCCTTAAAACTAGGAGTTGCCCCCATCTCCCGAATCCGTTTCTCGGCATGGGCATCCAAGTCAGCAGTGGTCATGCCCGGCTCTACGAGTTCGGCAATTTCTTTGAGGACGGTGGCGACAATTCTGGACGCCTGCCGCATGATTTCAATCTCGCGTTTGGACTTGATTTCAATCCCTCTACTGCGTTGCTTCGATACAGAGGGCTGGGCAGGCTGAGCCAAAAGGTTGGAGAGAATGTTCATGCGTTTTTGAAGACAAGTTTGCTGGGAACTTAGACCAATCAACTGCACAATGCAGCAGCTATCTGGTAAATAAATTGATCATTCTATCCATAAGGATAACGCCAAATTCTCCTTCATAGGCGGGTACCTGCTGAGGGAATGGAGGATCACCATACAGACCAATACCTATTCCCTTTGTTGAGAATTATGGTTGACGCCCCCAATTACATCACCTAGACTACCAAGCCTTAATTCATACAGCCAATGCGCCGAAGCATTGCCAACTGCTGCTGTGCAG
The DNA here is from genome assembly GCA_028285315.1 of Acaryochloris sp. IP29b_bin.176. Classification (GTDB taxonomy): domain Bacteria; phylum Cyanobacteriota; class Cyanobacteriia; order Thermosynechococcales; family Thermosynechococcaceae; genus Acaryochloris. The sequence continues at coordinate 10,060 of JANQPU010000209.1, read as the reverse complement.
GAACTAATGTATGAGCTGTTAAGAAACCGCTCGCCGCTACCGCAGGCATTCCGATGCCAGGGAAGGTCGAGTCGCCACAACACAGCAAGCCAGAAATTGAGGTTTGGGGGCCTGGGAAAAGTCCTTTGCTGGCCTGAATCGCTGGACCGTAGGTGCCCCGATGACGCCGCAAAAACCGTTCATGGGTTAAGGGAGTTCCAACCAAGGACACCTGACAACGAGACCGAATATCAGGAATAATGCGCTCAAGGGCTTGCCACATCACCTCTGCCCGCCGTTGTTTGAGCTGGGCATAGTCAGAACTTTTACGGTCTAATCCTTGCCAGAGATCATAAGGCTCATTGCCAGGGGTGTAGACATGAATAACCTGTTTATTTTCTGGGGCCAGAGATGGATCAAGGAGGGACGGAATAGATACCAAAACTATATTTTGGGGTGCAGTGACTCCTTGCTGCCAATCATTGACGACGATATAGTGGCAGGCTAAATCGTGGGGGAGATCATGCCCATCAATTCCCAAGTGCAAATGCATAAAACTGGGACATTCTGGCAGGGCTTGCTTTTTTCGATAGCGGGTATGAGAAGAGGGTAATAAATGGGCTGTATCCCAGTAGGACGCATTAGAAATCACAGCTTGACGACATCGAAGCTCCTCTCCAGTCTGTAGTCTTACACCAGCAGCACGATTTTGATCAATGAGGATCGCTTCAACATGAGCGCCTAAACGAATTTGCCCTCCATGCTTGGTGAGTCCTCGGATCAGGGCATCTGCGATCGCACCACTGCCACCGATGGGATAATCCAACACCACATCTGGGCGATACCATTCTCCAAACATAAAGGCCATTTCCGCTGCAATGATGCCATCCGCAGGTAGCCCCGCTAACAAAAAACACATCAAATCGAGCCAGTTGAGCAGAAATGAATCCGTGACCTGTCCTTGAATCACCTGACTGAAGGAACCTGTCAGTTGAGTTAGGTAGGGGAGCTGCTTGAACAGCTTAGGGATAAATTGGCCTACCGTTTGCAAAGCTCCTAAGTCAAAGCGAACTGCCGCAGCAGGAAGTGCGATCGCAGCCTCCTTCAGTGGCTCCATCCGTTGCTGCAAGGTCCGCCATTCACGAACGGCCGATTCTCCCCGCAGTTCCCGAACAACATCACAAAATTGGTCTGCACCGACAGAGCTAAAGAAGTTCCCTTCGGGTAAACAGCATCCCCAGGTATCGTAGGTTGCCCAGCCTAGATCCTCACCAACGGCATCTAAAACCTGACGCAACGGGTTCGGCGATGGACTGTAGGACAACCCTGAAAAGAGTGAAGGGCCAGAGTCGAACGTAAATCCCTGCCGTTGGAACCCATGCGCTGCACCCCCTGGCAAGGTATGACTTTCACAGACCAAAACTTTGAGGCCATATTGAGCTAACAGTGCACCACAGCTGAGTCCGCCAATACCACTGCCGATGATAATTACATCTAAATTGTCTTCATTCATCATCCGCAAGTACCCTATATCCAGGCTTTAATGGTAAATTCGCCAAGGACGTCAGAACAACGCTCGTCCCCCAATCCTCTTCTAGGCAGTGATTATGACCTTAATGCAAGCAATTATTCTAGGTATTGTGCAAGGACTCACAGAATTTCTGCCAGTTTCCAGTTCTGGACATTTAGTGCTCGCCAGCTATTACTTAGGATGGTGGGAGAAACTGCCTCTTTATGTGGATATTGCCACGAATACTGGTACCTTTTTAGCTGTCCTGATTGCTATGCGTAAAGATGTCTGGCAAGCCTTGTCTGGTTTTTTCTCCGGCCTCACTTCGACTTCAGCTCGACAGCAAGAAGGGTGGCGAATGGCTTTGCTCGTGATTTTAGGTTCGATTCCAACTACCCTGATCGGTTTAGGATTAAAAACAGTATTTGAAGAGTTGAATCAACCTCTATATGTCTCATTAGCATTGATGTTGACAGGACTAATATTGTGGTTTACACCCAAGTCTGGTCTCAAAAGGAATGCCTTGTCTTTAAGTTGGCTGGATGCCACTATTGGCGGTATTGCCCAGGGCCTCGCAGTTGTTCCTGGTATTTCTAGATCGGGTAGTACTATTTCAACCATGCTTTGGCGAGGGGCATCATCAGACCTAGCACCACGCTTCTCTTTTCTGATGTATCTGATTGTGTCACTAGGCGTAGCGATTTTAGGCATTAGGGAAGTTCAGGAAGAAGGTCTAGAAGTGGCCCCTCTCCTGGGTATGATTGTTGCCTCCTTTATCACTGGCTATATTGCCTTACTTTGGCTATTTTCGGTCTTGCGCAAGGGGCAGTTTCGTTGGTTTGCACCTTATCTCTGGGTTGTGGCGATCATCACGCTGATTAAGGTTGCGATCAGCTAGATCGATATCGATTTTAGAGGATAGAGGCTTCAAAAGTGATCGCTGAGCCAGGGGTGAGGACCGCTAAAAAGAGTGGTAGCTAAAGCGAGGACCTCACTCGATCCATCTACAGCCCCCAGCAGTTTTAACTCCTGAGCTGTCAACATACTGGTGTATAGGGGAGATAATCCTTGAATATTCAACTTCAAATCTCCACGCCCACCTGTTCTTACTTGCCCCTGTCCTTGAGACACTTGCAATACGAACTGACCTGAGTTGGCAGGCAATTGCGGATCTTCTACCTGTAGATGCAGCTCTGCTTCTAGGGCTAGCGGGTAGCCCCGCAGGGTTAACGCCTTCGGTAAATCGATAATCCGCAACAACCAGCGTTCTGTTTTTTTCACCTGATAGGTTTGCTCCGCTAGAAAGAGTTGTAAAGGATCGACCGGAGCCCCATACCAGTAGATATCCTTTGCCAAAGACCGATGATCGGCGAAGAAGGTCCACAGTCGCTGTCCTGCAGCTGGCGTTAACCACACCCAGTCCAAAATATTGATGTTGTAACACCCAGAATCAACCTGATGGGTAAAGATAACGTAGCCCTCTAGCTGTGTCTCGTCCCCAATTAGGTAAGCATAGGCAGGAGGCTCATCTTCAAGCATTTGCTCCCAAATCGCAGGATGGCGATCAAGATTGCCGTTAGTATGCTGGGCGCGCTGCTGATAAAGCTGCGTCAGAACAGCTAAATCACTGGGGTCAAAAGCCGTTATGGGTAAACTACGATCTTTAGTCGTCAAGGACTGAGTGGATAGCTGATAGAGACAGTAGGTACCCGCTTGTTCAAACCCCACACTCCTGTAGAGTTGTGAGGTGGAGGCATACAAGGTAGCTAACGGGACGCCCTGCGGATACAGGGTTTTCACGGTTTCGGTCATCAAAGACCGGGCGACCCCTGCCCCTCGATATTCTGGGGCGATACCGACCCCAGCAATGCCATGCATAGGAATTCGCTGCCCTCCAAACCATTGGCCCATGGGATAAATACCAAGGCCCCCCAAGACGGTGTCGCCGTGGCAAATCACTCGCAAATTGTCTTGCCCAAGTTGGCGAACATAGGTTTGCCAATGCTCGGAAGACACGTTAAAACACTGGGTTATAATTTGGCCCAGCGCTTGGACTTGTCGTGAGGTGGTGGGGATGCCAACCTCATAGTGCCGATGGGTAAACGTGGACATCCTCAAGCCCCTCTTCTAGAATTGCTCCTCAACGATTGGCACCCAGCCAAAGCCTTTTAGGCGGGGTAGCCTTGAGATAGGCAAAATTTTTCAGCCCCCAGATAACATCTAGGGATATGTTGGTATACTAGATGAGCTTTTATGCTTTAGTCATCCTGACTAGCGTTGAAGCGCTGCCCAATTTGCGGATGTGGTGGAATTGGTAGACACGCACGCTTGAGGGGCGTGTGGCTTATGCCTTGCGAGTTCGATTCTCGCCATCCGCATTGCTTCTACCTTTAATTTAGACAGTTTTTGTTTAGGGCTTGTTTGCTTCCGCTTGGGGGGCGAAAAGAACATTATCTGCATGGCTGTGAGGGAATAAATTGACGCCTACGGCTGAAGTGACCAAGTAAGCTGTACTTAACACCACAATAGATAGCAAGCTTCCTGCCAAGCCCATGGAGAGATAGCGGCGTAGACCTTTATCTTGCGCCTGTAATTGAGCGACTCTCACCCGCTTGCGGGTTCTACGATCTTTCCCCAGCAAAATGACAAAGTAGTACTTTCGTCCCAGCAAAGAGAAGGATTTACGGACATCTACTCTCCTACTGGGAGCAGAAGTACTGGTCAAGGCAGTCATGATCGCTTGGCGCTGCGTGGCATCAAAGGAGTCTGCCACCTCAATTGGTAGTTTGTTGAGAAATCGAGCTAATATTGCTTCTTCCTTGCTGTCATTTGCCGAAATCATGAGGATTCTTCCCAAAGCTCTAAGAGCAGAATAGCGTGGTTCAATGGTCCCGAACAGCGTGATTTCACCTAACTAATGATTCAGTTACTCATCGCTAGCATTCGCTGAATAGGGCTAAGAGCAGCTTGGCGGATCTCTGCTGGCATTGTGATTTCTGGTTTGCGATCGCGCATCGCCACATACAGCTTTTCCAAGGTGTTCAACCGCATGTAAGGACATTCGTTACAGGCGCAGCTTCCAGTAGGTGGGGCGGGAATATATTGCTTCTCGGGTGCCTGTTTCTCCATCTGGTGCAAGATACCTGCTTCAGTCGCCACAATAAAAGTGTCTAGAGGGCTCGTTTGCGTATGCTTCAGCAATGCCGTCGTGGAGCCAATGTAGCTAGCATGTCTCAAAATTGTGGGTTCGCATTCTGGATGGGCAATCACCTCAGCTTGAGGGTGCTTGGTTTTGAGTTCGATCAGCCGACGTTCCGAAAAGGTTTCATGAACGATACAGCTCCCTTGCCATAGCACTAGATCGCGCCCCGTTTCAGACATCACATACCGACCGAGGTTTTGATCAGGGGCAAAAATAATGGGCTGGTCAGTTGGGATTTGGTTCACGATTTGGACGGCATTAGAGCTGGTGCAAATGATATCGCTCATCGCCTTAATCTCAGCCGTACAGTTGATGTAGGAAATCACCAAATGGTTGGGATGGGCCGCCTTAAATGCTGCAAATTCATCTGGAGGGCAACTATCAGCTAGTGAACATCCTGCTTCCAAATCGGGTAGCAATACTAATTTATCTGGGTTGAGAATCTTAGCCGTCTCCGCCATAAAGTGGACGCCAGCAAAGACAATTACTTCAGCATTGGTATCGGCAGCTTGGCGGGAGAGCCCCAGAGAATCACCAATATAGTCTGCTACATCCTGGATCTCGGGTTCTTGATAGTAGTGGGCCAAGACTACGGCATTGAGGTCTTTCTTTAGATCATCAATCGCAGCCACCAAATCGTGAGGCGTTGACAAGACATCATTTGGGCGAAGGGCAGTTGTGAACACTGGTCAGCGTCTATTTCTGGACGAAGGTTAACAGTCGGTAATTAGAATTATAGTTGATTTTACCAAAAATGCCTACTATTGTAGTTCCGTCTCTGTGGGCAAATTGGAGCGGAGCCATTCCGAAGTGGAAGCAAATGTGCCTGACGCAGGTAAATGCCCCAAAAGGTGACGGGGCAGTCTAGAAAGGCTAAGAACAATGAAGCAAGATTTGCAAATATTAAATTAAGGTAAGGCTTATCCTCAGCACGGGTAAAGCAGTTTGGATCAGTGATAGCCTGAATGCAGATACGTGATTACACAACTAAATATTTCTGATCTTGATGCGATAGTTTTTACCAACGTTTAGTTGGGGCTCGCTTATTCCTCCACCCAAGGAATATTCATTTAGTTACTTAGCACTGTGGCTAAGGTGTGGTTTGAGGAAGATAAAGCCGATATGGGGGGAAAAGAGGTTTATCGACTCATTATAAGTGTTATTAGCGTTTACTCGCTGGATTCTCTCATTGATTTACAAGGGAGTTAGACAGGCGTTTATCTTGCACACATTATCCCAAATATTTAAGTCCAGCATCCCTTTTAGCAACTGGGCTAAAAGGGTGTTGGTTTGAGCACATTTATATTGGATCTATTTCAGCATCAAGACTTAAATCATGGACAATGTCATTCCTCTATTTGGCTCTTCCAAATCAGAGATTAGGGTTGTGAAGCCCATTTCTCTTGAAGAGGCACAACAGGCGATCGATCAACTTAAATTTGGTCGTCTAATCATGTGCAATGTTTCTGAGCTGCCCATCCAGTTAGCTCAGCGAATTATCGATTTTTTATCCGGTAGCGTCAATATCCTATCGGGAGAAGTCGTGAAGGTGGGGCATGGTGTTTTTCTCTATAGTTTGTCAGAAATTGAAGTGGCTGGTTTTCAAGAACAGCAATCAGCTTGAGTTCGTTTAACCCCTTAATGTCCAGCTCATGTAGGCTTGCGCTTTAGTAGTTAAAACGGCAGGGTAGATTGATCGCCTCACTCAGTTCCCCTTGTCGACATGATTCTAGTCTAAGCTAGGCATAGGCGGGTTTTGCCGTCTGCCTCATGCTCGTTTCTCCAGACAATCCCATCATGATCGCTACAGCTACCCAACGCAATTGGCAACCCATTATCCAGCAAATGCAGGCGGTTGTGGGTCAAGACGGGGTGATGGTGACCCCGGAAGAATTATCAGTCTATGAATGCGATGGGTTAGCAAGCTATCGACAACGACCTAGCCTGGTTGTTTTGCCGCAAACGACAGAAGAAGTGGCAGCAGTGGTTGAGATTTGCGATCGCAACCAGGTTCCGTTTGTCGCTCGGGGTTCTGGAACGGGCTTGTCTGGAGGAGCCTTACCCACGGAAGGTTGCGTGCTAATTGTCACCTCCCGTATGAATAAAATTCTGGAAATTGATATTGAGAACCAATGTGTGGTGGTGCAACCGGGGGTAATTAATGCTTGGGTCACCCAGGCGGTCGCCCCAGATGGCTATTACTATGCCCCTGACCCATCTAGCCAGATTATTTGCTCCATTGGTGGCAATATTGCTGAAAACTCCGGTGGGGTGCACTGCCTCAAGTATGGGGTTACCACCAACCATGTCTTGGGGATGAAAATGGTCCTCACGAATGGAGACGTGGTTGACTTAGGTGGCAAGGTGGCCGATATGCCAGGCTATGACCTCACCGGGGTGTTTGTGGGGTCAGAAGGGACCTTAGGCATTGCCACAGAAATTACCCTCAGAATTTTGCGTAGTGCCGATGCCATTTCAGTGCTACTCGCCGATTTCACCAGCATCGACGCCGCCGGAAAAACCGTTGCTGACATCATTGGGGCTGGTATCATCCCCGCTGGCATGGAAATTATGGACAACTTCAGCATCAACGCGGTGGAAGATGTGGTGGCTAGTAACTGCTATCCCCGTGATGCAGGCTCCATTCTTCTGATTGAGCTAGATGGACTTCAAGTGGAAGTCAATGCCAATAGCGATCGCGTTAAAGAAATTTGCCGCCAAAATGGTGCTCGCAACATCACTGTGGCCACGGAACCGGAAGAACGACTCAAACTTTGGAAAGGGCGGAAAGCAGCTTTTGCCGCTGCCGGAAAGCTCAGTCCCAACTATTTCGTCCAAGATGGGGTAATTCCGAGAACAGAACTGGCCTACGTGTTAGGCGAAATTAATGCTCTGAGCGAAAAATTTGGTTACCGCATTGCCAATGTCTTCCATGCAGGGGACGGGAATTTACATCCTCTGATTCTTTATGATGAGTCTGTTCCCGGCTCGTTAGAAAAGGTAGAAGAGCTGGGGGGAGAAATTCTTAAGCTCTGTGTACGCGTCGGTGGCAGTATTTCCGGGGAACATGGTATCGGGGCAGACAAGCGCTGCTTTATGCCGGATATGTTTTCAGAAGCAGATTTAGAGACGATGCAGTGGGTACGCCATGTATTTAACCCCAAGGAGCTAGCTAATCCTGGCAAGGTTTTCCCTACTCCTCGCACCTGTGGGGAGGGGGCTCATACGCATTTACCTGTAGAAATTGATGGGGCAACACTGTTTTAGTTTTGCTCGTGCCTTTAAGCACGAAAACCAGACTTATAGATCGCATACATAAAATTCTGAACAATTCTGGTGGATTGTGGAAGCCCCTCAGATTTTTCACATTGCAACTAAACGATGCATTGGCTTGATTCTCTTTCCACATCCCAATGCCGAATGCTGAATGATATGTTCCGCTCTAATTCTTCATGTTTCCCATTCATAACCAAGCTTAGCTCCACTTCTAGTGAAAGTCCCTTTCACACCTCGCAGGCAAGCACCTACCAAGATCGAGTCTACCAATTCAGCATAATCCAAACTGGCGAAAGTCAAGTCCGCTCCACTCAAGTCGGCCTCAGTAAAATTAACGAAATCGAGATTGGCCCAGCTCAAATTGGCTCCATTCAAGTTAGCCTTACTCAAATTGCTAGCAATCGGAAGGGGGGCATTACCAAAACCGTAGCCACTGAGATCAGCTCCGCTGAGATCAACTCCACTAAGATCAGCTCCACTCAAATCAATACCTCGAAGATCGATGTCACTCAAATTGGCATTTCTCAGATCAACACCAGCGAACATTCTCTCCCCAGCAGCATAACGCTCCAACAATTCCTCAGCAGTCATCCCTTCAATTCCCAAAGCACAGTAGCTCCCACCTAGACTAACTTCCTTTAGGCCCTGCAAAACATTTTGCTTCAATATCAATCGCCGATTACACGATCAATTCAAGAGTTTCCTCCGCCAAGCAAAAGACTCCGTTAAAAGCATATAAATTTCACTTGCTCGCAAAAGAATTTTTCCAATTAGAACTTTTCATTACAGACTTGAATTTATGTCCTGCAATCTGGGAAAGCTATATCACATCATTCTTTGCTCGCACTACTAGTGCAGGCTTTGAGCAAGGACATCTGTAGTTTGGTGAGCAGCAATTAGAAACATGACAACTTGGTATTTCAACTACGGTAGCGATCGCCTCGGTCCCTGTGATGAAAAGCAGGCCATTGACCAAGCCAGACAAAATCCCAATGGCTATTGTTGGCGTCAGGGCTTTACCAATTGGCTTCCCATTTCCCAAGTGGCCGAACTTCGAGGAGATGCCGTTGCTGCTGCTCCACCTCCCCCACCTCCCGTAGGGCCGGGTGCAGCCCATGAGATTGACTACCAAATTTTCGGTGAAGATATGCAGTTCGTGGAAGTCGAACTTGATCCGGGGGAAAGTGCCGTGGCTGAAGCAGGAGCCATGATGTACAAAGATGCTGTTGTTCAAATGGAAACGATTTTTGGCGATGGCTCGGCCCAAGCCTCCCAGGGTGGCTTTATGGATAAGCTGGTCGGGGCTGGAAAGCGTTTGGTCACGGGCGAAAGCTTGTTCACCACTGTTTTTACCCACGGTGGCCCTCAAGGCAAAGCCCATGTTGCCTTTGCAGCTCCCTATCCCGGCACGATTATTGCGGCCAAACTCAGTGATTATGGCGGACGTTTAATCTGTCAAAAAGACAGTTTCCTCTGTGCTGCCAAAGGCGTTCAAATTGGCATTCATTTCCAAAAGAAGATTCTCACAGGTCTTTTTGGTGGAGAAGGTTTCATTATGCAAAAGCTAGATGGTACAGGCTTAGCCTTTCTCCATGCCGGTGGGACTGTGATTCAACGGGATCTTAAAGCGGGTGAAACCTTGCATGTGGATACTGGCTGTCTCGTCGCTTTAACCGACTCTGTCCACTACGATATCCAGCAAGCGGGCAACGTGAAGTCGATTATTTTTGGCGGAGAAGGGTTATTTTTCGCCACCTTAACAGGACCTGGGCATGTGTGGTTGCAGTCTCTACCTTTTTCCAGAATGGCAGGACGAATGTTAGCGGCAGCCCCTCAACGAACTGGAGGGGGTGGTCGAGGCGAAGGCTCATTGCTTGGTAGCCTTGGTGATTTGCTAGATGGGGACAACTTCTAGGGCTTGTCTTACGCTGTTTTGTTGCTCTCAATCTCTTTGGTCTGTGTCAGGTCAGTTCTGCCGTGCCTAGACATAGTGCTTGATACCAATAAGTCTCCAAGAGTGTAATTTTGATTAGTGACTAAAGTAGGCTAGGAGAGGATTTCACAGATTTGAAAATTACGCTTGCAGGCACAGT
>JANQPU010000207.1 GCA_028285315.1 Acaryochloris sp. IP29b_bin.176 | reverse complement strand
ACTGTGCCTGCAAGCGTAATTTTCAAATCTGTGAAATCCTCTCCTAGCCTACTTTAGTCACTAATCAAAATTACACTCTTGGAGACTTATTGGTATGAGGGGCAGATAGTTCTGTTTATCTCACGTTAGGGTTGTGTCCATGCGTCAGTTTGTTGATCTCTTGAAGGTTTTGCTCATTCCCATCTATTTGGGAATAGGGTATGTATCGGTTCGTGCACAACCCTCAACCTCTGTCACCCCTCCTTCTAAAGCCACGGATCCCTTTTTCCTGACTCGTGCCAAGAATCTAGCGAGACAAGCTGCTGAACGACAGAATGGGGGGCTCAATTTCTATCGTGCGGAAGTCACGATGTACGGCCCTGCTATAGATTCACCCCATAGACAAAATTCAGATGGCAGCGTCACATTTACGTTCAAGGGTGGAGCACCTGGCTTTGTTACCCCTACTGTAGAAACGATAGCAACTGTTACCCCCCAGGGATTTGTCAGCCTCCAATACAATGGACCACTCCGCTCTGTTGCCGCTGCTAAGGTCAAACCCACTCCGCCCCAGACTCAATGGCCAATCCAACCGCCTCAAACGCTGCCTATCGTTTTGGAGAAACCTGTTCCTATCCCCAGCCCAGCACGTTCCCAGCCAAGTCCTCCTCAGCCGGTAGCACCGCAACCCATTTTGCCGAAAGTCGCCAGCCCTCTCCCGCCGAATATACCTAGCTTACCGGCCCTCCAAACCTCTCCCAACCCTCCCCTTAGTCGAATACCTGTCTCTCCACAACTCCAGACACCTGCCGTTGTATCCCCATCCATTCCGAACAATAGTCCAGCCCGCACCTTACCTCCTTCTACCCAAAACAACGGTATTCTGGCTGATTTATTCCTAGCTCGTGCCAAAAACTTAGCTAGACAAGCTGCAGTCAATGCCAACGGTGGCTTAGCTCAGTATCGTCCTGAACCATCGATGTTTGGCCCTGCTGCTGGCACTCCGCACCGAAAGAATCAAGATGGCAGTATCACCTTTAGATTCCAAGGCGGAATACCCGGGTATCGCACCCCGACCGTAGAATCTGTGGTCACTGTGACGAAAAATAGCACTGTTACCGTCACGTATAATGGCCCCATTCGCCCGTAATGGCTGCACCCCTTAGCTCTGTGATCTGTAATCAGAGTATGTTATGGGCGCTGCTATCGTTCTTCCAGACCTGATTTATTGGTGTCTTAAAGAACATTAGCGATTGCGTAAATTCTCCTAGTAAATGGGTAAACTAGGACATATCAGGCAAAAGAATTTATCGTTAAGGAAAAGTAGCATGGGTTTGAGCTTCAAGCACTGGAGTGGGGGTATAGTACTAGCCACCTTGATTCTGACAGGGAATGGCGTTGTACTAGCTCAGGACGTTGATCCGATCGATCGACCCTTACGTCAACCCACAATATCTGAAACGTTGGATCGACAGTCTAACCTTGACAGCTTCTGGGAAGATGAGGATCTGGGCGGCGATGCCAATTTTGCCTTCAGTGTTGATACGCCAGAAGGAGTCATTCGAGACGCTGCTGAGCGTGTTGAAATCATCTACAAAGATTTACTCCAACAGCAAGATGACGATTTCCCAACCGTTCGAACCCGGGATTTGGCAAACCCTTACGCAACATCTTTGCTAGAACTGCAAAGCTTATCAGGGATCGGTAACTCCGAAGCAGAACCTGCCCCTCAGTATATTTCTCCTGCAGCTCCTGCGGTTCCTGCTCTTTGGTAGTAAAGCAAACTAAAAAGAAATCAGAGTAACCACTATAGAGCCCGGTTTGCATCCTGCAAACCGGGCTCTATAGTGGTTTAAGATTTTAAAATCCAGGGTGCAGGAGTTGAACCTGCCTAAGGCGAATTATGAGTTCGCTGCCTCAACCGCTCGGCCAACCCTGGCTATCAGCAGTATGTATCTGAATTGGAGTATCACCCGCTGTGCAAACCGATAGTTAATTCGCTTTCAAGCACAGAAGCTGGCGAAAATACCAGAATGACTATAGCACTATCCCCTACGGAATGGCCTAAGTTATATTATTACTGAATCTGGAAGTCATATTTGCATGTACCTCCTGATATTGGGCTTGGATTGGGCTGCTGGCAACAGGGCTCTTCCCTTTTTGTGTAGTTTGATTGAAACGTGTGATCTTGGCAACAGCGCATAACTCCCCAAAACGCAAAACTCAGAATCGCTTTAGAATTGATCCATCTATCCAGCGAACCGTTTTACTGTTACTGTTCATGCTGATAGTCGGCTCCGTGTGTGGTGCTGTGGGTTACGTTTTCGCTCGTCAATCCTTAAAGGGAATTACACAGCCTGCCACAAACCCATTTCTCAAAGATTCTGATGATTTAGATCGTCGCCCTCGACAAGGTGCCGATTTCCTCAACGAGAAAGACCTTATTGCCAAAGTCAAGTCTCAAACCAGTGGTACCAATACAGCCAAAGAGAAGCAAAAAACGGCTCCCAAACCAAAGAAGCCCAGGTCCTCTGATACCAAGAAGGAGGCAAAATCGCAGCTAAAATCTCTCCCCATCAAAGTCAATAATCAGGGGATGAGCTTCGAGGTCAAGTCTTTAAACCGGGAGGACGACACTCTCATTCTCAACGTTGCCTTACAGAACAGTAGCGATGAAACTATTCAGTTTGTCTATACCTTTTTAGATATCACTGACGATCAAGGGCAAGCCTTATTTTCTGAGATTCGTGGTTTACCGACGGAGTTTAAGCCAAAAGGAGAAATCTTCTTTGGTACGATCAAAATATTGGATGTTCCACCAGATACGGTTGAAAAAGTCTCCATCTCCTTAAACGATTATCCAGACCAAAATGTCAAATTAGACATTCAGAATATTCCGGTTTTAGATGAGTAGGCGGCAGGGATGCGATCGCACACACATGTCCGGTAGGGGGCTGGCAAAATCCAAGCTTGTATGATTCCAATCCCACAGCTTTATCACTGGGCACAGCTCAGTGCTTCTGGATTTTCTGGTCAGTTTCCTATGCTTGGTGTCCCCGAAATTGGATCGCGATTATTCGCAATTGCAGCATTGATTGCCATTAATGCCTTTTTTGTGACTGCCGAGTTTTCAATCGTTGCTGTTCGTCGCTCCCGCATTAATCAACTCGTGCAAGAAGGGGATGCTCAAGCCAAGCTCGTCCAGCAACTACAGCAAGACATTGCTCGCTTACTCTCAACCACTCAAATTGGCATTACCTTATCCAGCTTAGCGCTAGGCTGGATTGGTGAGCATACTGTTGCAGTCCTCATTATCTCATGGTTACGACAGAGTGCTTTACCCGGCTCCACACAAACATTTATTGCTCATACCCTGGCCGTTCCTATTGCTTTTGTGGCCATTGCCTATCTCCAAATCGTGCTGGGAGAATTATGCCCTAAAGCACTCGCATTACTGTATTCAGAGAAACTCGCTCGATTTTTAGGCCCCACCAGCCTGACCATTGCGCGGCTGTTTAACCCATTAATTTGGATTCTCAACCAATCCACCCGTTGTTTACTAGGGATGGTAGGGATTGAATATTCAGATCAAGACTGGTATCACCAAGTCACCCCGGAAGAGTTGCAGCTCATGATTGCAACCTCTACTGAATCAACGGGTTTAGAAGCTGACGAAAGGGAGTTACTCACCAATGTCTTTGAGTTTGCGGATGTCTTAGTGGAGGAAGTGATGATTCCTCGTACCCGCATTGATGCGCTGGATGAAGCAGCGACCTTTCAAATGGTCCTAGAAGAGGTAGCTCAATCGGGGCACAATTACTATCCAGTCATTGGCGAGTCTTTAGATGATATTCGCGGCATTGTTCGCTTTAAAGAACTAGCAGTTGCTTTTGCCAAAGGGGAATTGCAAAATGACACCGCGATCAAAGCTTGGGTCCAAACAGCTTGGTTTGTTCCTGAAGGTACCCTGATTAATGAGGTTCTCCAGCTGATGCAGAAATATCATCTCGATATTGTCATGGTGCGGGAAGAAGAGGTGAATGGCACAGCTGGCCTAGTCACCCTCACCGATCTAGTCAATGAGATTATTGGTGGAGATGATGTTGCCAGCCATGACTCAACCCCCCAAATACAAGAGTTGGATAATCATACTTTTATTGTCCAAGCTCAAACGGACTTAGATGAAGTCAATGAGCAATTGGGGCTAGAGTTGCCCATTGTTGATGATTATCAAACCTTGGGAGGTTTTTTACTGTTTCAATTACAGAAACTTCCCTTACAAGGAGAAGTCCATCACCTGTATGAGCTTGAATTCACAATTCTGTCAACCGATGGCCCACGGCTGGATCAGATTCAAGTCCATAAATTAGAGTTTGGAGGTCGCTCTGACTTGCCCACTCACTCAGGGTCACTCACCGATCCCCGACCCAGCCAGTAGGCAGAAAACTTGAGAGTGGATAACCGAACAGTATTAACCAATAGGTGAGCGAACCATTCTCGAAAATCATTGGATACAATCTCATGATCGAGAGGCATCAAAAAACCGAAGTTTTTTGAGCATAGTACTATCAAACTTTAGAGCCAATGGCCGCTCTAGGCGGTGCCCGTAAAAACAACTTCGGGGAAACGCGCTTTTGCTTCAGTCAGCGGACGTCGGCGTCCTTCTTCCTGCCAATAATTAATCACTTCTGTTGCTTTATTGAGGATTGAGATGCGCTCAACTTCATCAATCCAGGTTTTGTTCTCTAATTCAGTTTTGAGATTTTCCCAAGCATCATTGCGAGGCCAAAAGAAGTATGACGTCAGAGGGCTGCTACCGTTGCCAACCACTTGATCTACGGCTAAGGCAACATTTTCATCTAGCCAGAGCACTTTAAGAATAAACTTTGACAATCTGCCTCCTAGAATTGCACAAAAATTAATCACTACAGCCCCCCATTATAGTTGATAAATCTTCATCTTCATCAAAGTGCAAACATCCCTCAAGTTGATCGGCCAAAACAACCCTTGAGAAATTCAAAGACTACCTGTAGGTAACCCACCATGACTGCGTGGATCGTCTTGGCTACCCTTTACTGCTGGCTGAAACACCGATGTTTGCCCCATTGATTGGGGAATGGACAAGGGATCTTCAGCAACTAGTGCAGCTAAATTATCTGCCAAAATCTGTCGGGGTTGTTGACCGATGGAACTAGCTAAGGCTTCACCGTTCCCATCCAGAAAGACAAAATGTGGGATGCCATCAACATCAAACTTGAGAATTTCGGGGAGCCACTTACTGTTGTCAACGTTTAACATGACAAAATTGACTTGATCAGCAAAGTCGCTTTTGAGACTTTGCATATCATTGGCCATAGCTTGACAACTCGTACACCAATTGGCATAGAACTCCATGAAAGTTGGCTTTTGGTTCGTTAACGCAACCTCCAAAGGGGTCGAGTTTGCAGCTAGGGTCGATAAAGAGGGTTGTTCGGTTTGCTGGCGAGAGGTAAGAAAAAGCGTAATGCTGAGTGCGATCGCAACCATGGCAACCAAGAAATTCCTTAATTGTTGACTGATGGTTGCCTGATCGGGTTCAGGATTGGACGGCATATCAGATGGATCTAAAGTCATGAAGTATCAAAGATTTAGATTAGTCATTCCCTCTCTCAGTTTAGTCATCCTCCGTTAAAGAGGACACCTCTATCCTAAAAAAATTGAATACCTGGTACCCTTGCCCTCATTTCGCTTGATATGAGAAGTTGAGGAAGAGCTTATACACTATTTAGCACCTTAGCCAGTGATTTACCTCACAACTGCCAGTCCCCTGATCTTGTAATCTGCAAGATAATTTCCATGAATCTACATAAGTCTAGTTTGATGTGGACTCAGTAGTGTCAACCCTACTCAAGCTCGATAGATAAAGCTACTACAGCATTGGCATCACTACACAAGGCTCTTGTTTTTCAAGGATCTCAGCATCGTATTCTCAAGCTAATCAATGGACTTTTAAAAACTCTGGCAAACATTTAAAAAGGGGATCTAGGTGGGTGGCCTATGCAACTAATCAATCAGCGGATGTTACCTCTCGACGAAAAACTGCGTCAACTGGTCTTAGAAGCCCGTCAATATCCCTCAGGCCATTTGAAGCGGAAGCAATGTTTAACACAGATCGTGCGACTAATTGAACAGTCTCACAAACTGTGGCATGAGCATACCCCTTATTACGAAGATGCCTTACAGCAAACCTGGGTTTACTTTTGCCAGAATATTTGTGAAGCTGGAACAGGGGAACAATACGATCCCAATCGTAGTAGCGTCATTACCTGGTTAAATCGATATTTGAAATGGCGATTACAAGACTATCGAATCAACCAGCAGAAGCACTTAGCCAGATATACGTCTACTGCTCCCAACGCAATCAATAAAACCCAAGATACGACTGATAATCTCGCTGCCCCTCCAGACACCCCCCCTATTTTGGAAACCACTCGTCATTGGGTGGAAACGGATCCTTCCGGTGAGTTACAAAGCGTCCATATTCAAAGTCGTCCCGATGTCACTTGTCAAATTTTGCTATTGAGACGTCTTCCGCCTGAGCAAGGCTGGGAAAAGATTTCAGATGAGTTCAGTTTGCCTATTTCCACACTGAGCAGCTTTTATCAACGACAATGTATGCCTCGCTTGCGTAATTTTGGCCAGTCACAAGGATATCTATAATAGAAGTTCCTGGTTTTGACTCCATGCTTCCCTTGATGAGCGATTCTTTAGCCTTACCCATTAACCAAGCAGCAAGGCAGACGGCCCAAGACTTTGGGCAACAACAATCCACACCCGAAAAAGCCCAGCAAGTCTACCTCAACACCCTAGCCGTCCTTGCGGTTAAAGAGTACCTGGCCTTGATGGACATTCCCTACAATCTGGAAGCCAGTGATAGTTGGAATCCAGTCGTCCGTCTCTGTGCAGATGTTGCGGATCTTGTCATTCCGGGAATGGGGAGTTTAGAGTGCCGACCTATTTTACCTGAAGCGCTCACCTGTTCCTTACCGCCTGAAGTATTGTCGGATCGCATGGGCTATCTTGTTGTTGTGATTGATGACGATCATCGGCGAGCTCGTATCCTAGGGTTTACGCCAACCGCCCCGTCCGGTCAGATCGTTTTAGAACACTTACAACCGCTCGAATCACTATTAGCTCATATCAGCGAATTCATGCTCGCTGACACAGCACCATCGGAATTGGTAAGCATGGGTCCCCAAACTGACCTAGGCCAGTGGTTACAAGGCATATTTGACAAGGGGTGGCAGGTGTTAGAAGACCTGTTGCAACCCTCAACACTCGAACCAGCGTTTCAATTTAGGAGTGCAGGCACCACTTCAACCCTGGAGCTAGATGCAAATGCTGCTCCAATCCAACGTGCTAAATTGGTTCAGTTCCAAAACGAGACGGGAGCAATATCTCTCGTTTTAATTATGAACCTCCTGCGAACCGGAACAGATGGCCAGCGTATGCTATGTGTACAACTCCGACCTGCAGGTCAACACCTATCCTTACCTGCGAATTTAGTGCTTCGGGTGCTTGACAACAAACATAATACTTTTTTAGAGGCTCAATCTCGACAAGCTGACAACTGCTTACAACTCCAGTTCAGCGGATTACCAGGTGAACAATTTCATCTCGACCTTGAACAGGGCGATCAGATTATCACAGAAGCGTTTGTTATTTAAAGATCGTTGCCCTGGCTGTTGTTTAGAAAGGAGAGGCCTCCATCAAGAGAAAAAGCCGTGGATAAGTTAGTCGTCTTGCGAATTGGAGAAGGTAACTTTACACAGGGTTTCCCTGTGACTCTTCAGATTGGTCAAGAAGGCGATAGACCCTCCACAGAAATTGTGGGCTCTCTTCCCCAAGCTCCAGACATCCCTCAACACTACAAAGCATGGCAAACCGCTTATTTAAACTTAGGATTAACCACTCGCTTAGAAGCTCCTACTGAACAATTAACCAACGTTGCGTGGCAAGAGCTACAGGCAACATGCGAACAGGCAGCCCACACACTTCACCATGCATTAGACCACTGGCTCCTCACAGAAACGTTTCGCCCTGTCCGTGATAAATGGCTGGAGCAATTATCTCTACAAGATCACATCCGCATTATTTTGCAAACGGATAATCAGCAACTTCAGCGACTACCTTGGCATCAGTGGGAGTTACTGCATCGTTATCCTTGTGCAGAGCTTGTCTTGAGTGCCCCGACTTACGAAGGAATTCAGCGCCAATCAATCTCCAAATCTGGGATTAATATTCTTGCCATTCTGGGCAGTAGCCAAGGCATCAATACCCAAGCTGATCAAGGTTTACTGAACAAGCTTCCTGACGCTCATGTGACGTTTTTAGTTGAACCACAGCGGCAAGAATTGACCGATCAGCTTTGGGACCAAAACTGGGATATTTTATTTTTTGCAGGACATAGCCATAGCTCTAATCCCTGTGATACCGGCCATATCTGCCTTAATGCTCGTGAAACGCTGAACATTAGTCAACTTAAGTTTACTCTCCAACAAGCGATTAGCAAAGGCTTGCAGCTCGCTATTTTTAACTCTTGTGATGGATTAGGGCTAGCCCATCAACTGGCTGATTTACAACTTCCGGCCATGGTGATCATGCGTGAACCCGTCCCCGATCAAGTGGCCCAGTATTTTCTCAAGTATTTTCTGACCTCTTTTTCCAAAGGGAAACCCTTTCATTTAGCAGTCCGAGACGCTCGGGAGCGGTTACACGATCTAGAACCTCATTTTCCTTGTGCCACTTGGTTACCCATTATTTGCCAAAATCCAGCGGAAGTTCCGCCAACATGGCAAAGTCTGAATCAAAGTGATAGGGATGATCGCCCCCTGTGGCATCGCGACAATCACTCAGCAGCCCAAATCGTCACGATTGTCTTCACGGATTTAGTCAGCTCAACGGCGATTAAGCAGGCGATGCCGGGTATTGACGTCACAACACGCAATCAACAGTATTACGACACCATTCTGCAACCCCATCGTCAACGAGTTGTGGCCAGCTTAGTAGCCTTTGGCGGTCGCGTGGTCAAAACAGAAGGCGATGGCTTTCTCATGAGTTTTCCGGGTGCTATGCAGGCAGTGCAATGGGCAATATCCTTGCAGCAACAACATGAGCAGGATCCCATTGAGACTCCTTTTGGCCCTTTGCAAGTCAGGATCGGTATGCACACAGGCAGTCCGTTATTGAATGCTGAAGATCACGACTATATTGGCCAAGAAGTGGACTATGCTTATCGAATTTCCGACCTTGCTGAGGGTGGGCAAGTTCTGTTGTCAGAAGTATCAGCAGTGCTGCTTCGCAATGCGGGCTTAACGGATATTACGGTCTATGACCACCGTCATTACACCTTAAAAGGAATTGGCTCAGTTCCCATTTTCGAAATTCTTTGGGGAGATCGGCAACCTCGTCCTCTGCGGGCAGGAGCATCTTCTACGGTTTCTGATTCTTTCGATCATAACTATCGGCCCCCGCCTCAAGCTCGGAGTTTGCCTTTACCCGTTCTAGAGCCAGAGATCTCCGACTCAAAGGCCGAAGAATCAATATCACTCCTCTCCAAGGTTTATTACTTTTGCCGTCGCCCCTTACTCTCTATAGTACCAGCGAGCCTATGTTTATCCGCTGCAATTATTGCTGTGCGGGGATTAGGAATACTACAGCCGATGGAGTTTTGGGCGTTTGATCAGTTGTTACGTCTCCGACCGATTGAAGGGCCAGATCCAAGGCTATTAGTCGTGCTCGTCACAGATGAGGATATTCAAGCCCAAGGCGAACAAACTCGTCGGAGTTCTTTAGCAGATCAAACGTTAACCCAATTACTTTCCAAATTGGATGAGGCAAAGCCTCGGGCAATTGGATTAGATATTTACCGAGATTTTGCGGCTGATCCCAAGTACCCTAACCTTATACGTCAACTCCAGCAAACTGAACGCTTAGTTGTTCCCTGCAAGGGAAGTGATCCGTCTAGCGATCCAACAGGGATAGCGCCTCCACCTGAAGTCTCAGCCCCCAACCGCATCGGCTTTACAGATTTTATTGAAGATGGGGATGGGGTTTTACGGCGGCATCTTCTCCATATGAGTCATGAGCCCACATCTCCTTGTACTGCGTCGTTCTCTTTCGGCTCCCTATTAGCTTTTCATTATTTGGAGCACAAGTCTGAGCAAGAAGTTTCCTTAAAATTTTCTGAGCCTAATGGCGAACCCTTACAATTGAGCACTCACACCTTTGCATCTGAAACTGGAGCAACGCGAACCACCATTTTTAAGCAGCTCAAGGCCCAGGGAGGCTATCAAGGCATTCATCCAGACAGGATGGCTGGCTTTCAATTAATGCTGAATTATCGAGCTTTGCATCAGCCCACAGATATTGCTAAAACCGTTACTGTTGGGCAAATCCTCAAGGGACAAGTTCACGCAAACGCGATTAAGGATAAAGTCGTACTAGTGGGAGTGCAGTCCAGTGGATCTGGGGATTTTTGGTCTACCCCCTATGGTGCTGGCCCGACTCAAAAAGTTGCAGGTGTATTTGTCCAGGCGCATATGGTCAGCCAAATGATCAGTGCGGTTGAGGATCAGCGCTCTTGCTTAAAAATATGGCCTCAATGGGCTGACGGTCTGTGGATATGGGGCTGGGCAATGATTGGGGGAAGCGTAGCAATTGTGCTTAAACTAACAGCTCGCTTGGGCATCGTGAGTGCTGTTGTCATCAGCGGATTATGCAGCCTATGCCTATGGGGCCTCATACAGGGAATTTGGATGCCGCTTATTCCTGCTCTGATTGCCTATGGCATCACAAATATTGTGGTGCTATTAGTTCGTGCGCAGCAGATTGATCACGATCATCAAACCTATTTACGCTCAACTCAATCCTAATCCCAAGCACAGGAGGTTTCGTTTATGCTGACTTCTCAATCTTTTTCCCGCTCGATAACGCTGACACTCGCTGTTTTCAGTTTGGCAGGGGCAGGATTTTCTGGGCGAATAGCCAATGTAATGGCGATGCATCAAAATCATCCTATTTCCTTTACAGTGCCTACGCCCCCACAAGACCCCGGCGCACCCACAGGTCGGCGTGAAGGGGGAAGCAGTCGTGGCGATAAGATCTACACCTTATGTAAAACGGTTGAAGAGGCTGCTAACAATCAATGTGCAACATCTCGATTAACAGCACTAGTCCCTGAAATTGATGATAAACAAATATGGGGGTTAACAGCAGCTGATCATCCAGAATTTCTCTTCTATTTATCAAAATTTCGGACTCCACAACAGCCCAAAACTACACGTTTAAACATTGAATTTGTCTTGCAAGATGAAGAGGATCGGTATGTTTATAAAACACGTTTTGAACTGCCTTTGACCAAAGGCGGTATCATTCGTATTCCTATTCCTACTAATCGAGAGCCATTGCAAGTAGGTAAACGGTATACCTGGACTCTTTTTACCAAATTTGGACCGAATGAGACCAACTATGTTCACGGTCGGATCTATCGTATGAAGTTAGGGGATCGACGCCAACAAGAAGTGCAAGCAGCCTCACCGCTTGAACGTTTAGAAATATATCTGCAAGAGGGTTTATGGTTCGATGCGATGTCGATGTTGGTTGACTTGAAGCAAGATGCCCCTCAAGATCTGACGCTGATCTCAAAGTGGAGCAATTTACTAGATGAAATCAACCTCAAAGAACTGGCCGCTGAGCCCATGCTGCCCTGCTGTACCCCCGATCCGCACATCTCGTTCAAGTGATGCATCGTGGATCGCATTGCCCGTCAATCGGATGGCGTATACATGACCCTTGATCAGCCATGACTCGATGGCTAAGCGTAAGAAAGGGTTTGATTCTCTTGATTCCATTGCCAGCAAGGTTTTTTGTGTTCGATCAACACGCCCCCCAACCAGCGATCGCAAGTCTGTAGCGAGCGCCAATGCTGTTGTTGGTGCAGTAGAGCCATCCCTGTGGGTGTAATCTTTAGCTGGCGCTGGGGCCATGGTAAATCAAGGGTTTCCAATGTAATGGTCAGGGGTGGGGTGGGACTCTCTAGAAGTTGTTGCAGGACAAACCAATACATTGTGTCTCCCAAGTAGGGAAGTGGATCACACTCATTGATAAGGGTATGGAAGAGATCCTGACCCAGGTAAGGCTGTTGCGCCAAAATAGACAGAGTGAGACGCTCCGTTAGACTAAGACCGTCTTCTAGCCACGGTAATTCTTGTAAATGACGAACCAGTGCAGGGGCCAAAGTCGGTAATTCAGGTGTTTCAGCGGTCGCGATCGCCCATAGACCTTCAGGGGAAGCTGTTGTCAGGGCTTGCCAGGTGCGGTCGCACAAGTCCATCTGTTCGATAGTCACTGGCTGACGCTGGGACCAAAGCAGTGGTAAGGCTTCTAGGGGAAGCTGTCCTAAACTATGAAAAGACTGAATCCCTGGAAAGGAATCGATACAGATCAACTCAAGCTGCTGGGCATCTCCTAACTCATACCTAAAATAATGCAATAGATAGACAAGACTGAGTTGGTCATAATTGTCATGCTCAAACCACAGCACAATTCGAGAATAGCGATGGCTGGTTTGGAGATGATGGTATTCAGTGCGGAGGCGATTATGGGTGACTTCAGGTGGGATATGGTACGCAGAGGCAATGAAACCCGCACGTTGCTCGATATACTCTGACCGATTTGAGATCGCTAGTACTGGACCTTGGCAAAAGGGATCGGTAAAGGCTAGATAATCACCCAAAAACCCTGTTTGTTGTAAGCCTCTCTCAAGATCAGAACCACAACGGATATGTAGTGTAAAACAATCAGCATCTTGAGGGGCAAGTTGCTGATCTTCCAGATTCTTCCGAATCAACTCCATTTGGTTGATGTGTGCTTTCATTTGTGACCAGCTTGAAAACTGGTTTTCTCGCGCAATGACTAATTGGGCATCCGCTAACTGGAGCAGATTCATGAACATGACCTGCCCCGATTTAAAGTCAGGATGATGCGTTTGAAAGCGCTCAATGGATATAGGATCTCCCGCTTTTGCTTTCTTCAAAATGTCTTTCGCACGCTTCCTTTGTTGCTCAAGGTTCAAGCGGCCATCATTTTTTGAATCGGAGTGATGGAACATGTCGCTAAGCAAATCACCTGCGTCCGCTCTTCAGGAAAAGTTTTAAACACAACGATGATGGGCGCAGCCCTTCCCGCGAACGTGGTGGTGCTCACAACACTCTAATGAGTAAATATACCAGGAATAATTTTATTTGCCAAAGAAAGGTTTATGTCGAGCAGGCTCTAAAACCTAGCGTTAATTCTGTGTGAGATAACTTCTGAGACTCATCATTTTTCCATAGAAAAGCAGAGTTTTGCCCATCTTAGAAAGATTGTGAGGCACGAGTTATCACAATCTTTCAGCGATACCAGAAATGACCCGCTTGAGGGACTGAATCGTGGGCAATTGACGCCAATTCCTATCTCATTGTCTACGTATTAAGACAATATTTTCTAGCGCTAATATAGAAAATGTATTCAACCACATTAGAAAACTATAACTACTTAAATTGGATGAATGACGGCTAAAAACTGAGTAAATTTCCTTATGATCTATAACAGAGGTAAAACCTATTTTTGGTCTAGACACTCGTTACAATTAAAGGCGGCACCCAGATTCGAACTGGGGATAAAGGCTTTGCAGGCCCCTGCCTTACCACTTGGCTATGCCGCCGTTTGCAAACTTTAGGCTACTAATCTTTAGGTTAGCAATATTACAATAAAGCTCAGCAGTCATCAACCATATCATGGTTTAGAGAAGAATGGCTGCTAGGTTGAGTCGTCATTCCAGCAGGCTTAACCCAGCAGCCCGTCTAATCATGGCTTACAGACCCTCTTTAGGAACCAGCTCCCACCATCCAAAGGAAGGCCCCACAAACCGTACGACGATCCAAGAGGCTAGGACGATAAATACGCCAATCCAGCTACCCTTCATTACAAGATCATAGATTTTCTGAAGCTGGCTCTTGGTCAGAGGGAACCAAGAGACCATTTTAGATTCCTTACCATAGTCGTCTCCTAACGCTTCTTGACGACGTTTTGCTTCACCCATTTCTTTTCCCTAATCTAGACAACTAAAGTAGCAAGCAGTAATGGTTAAATCTTATCGACAAACTGGGGTCGGATTAAAGAGGGATCATGCTGATTTAAGATGGGGACCGTTTCTTTAGAATCGCTGCTCCCCAGAAGCTGATGCGGTCGCAAATAAACTATCATCCAGATAATTAATACGCGAGTAGGGGCTAATTGCCGTTAAGACTTGCTGACCATAGCTGCGATGTAAGACGCGGTTATCGAACAGAGCGACGATACCTTGATGAAACCGAATGGGCGCGATCGCAGTCTGTAGCGTTTGTAGGGCAGCAGGCAATAAATAGAGGCGGAACCAGTCTTGGCGATGTTGCTTATAGTAGACAACCCGACCTGCCACCCGCGGATCTTCCAGAGAGGGAATGGGAAGGGTGGCAATCACGAGTACCCTGGGAATCGGCAGAACAGCCTGATGGCGTAACCAATAGTCCCAACCCGTAATCAGAATACTCTCCACATCGAGTTCTGACGTTTCCACCTGGACCCGAGAGCCAAACTCAGAGGCCATCGCCGTGGCCATTTGGCGCTGCATCGGTGTGTCTTCAATAATAATGACTGTGGATCCACCGGGTTGGGCATTTGCCAACATCAGTAGATGCAGTTGTCGGAGTAGAGCCCCTTGAAACGAAGGCGTGTTGGGCATAGGTAAGCCATCCGGGAGATACAGCTGGATGGCTTCCGCTTCCCGGTGGGCCGCAAATTGCACATAGGTCATCTCATCGAGCCCCAGTTGCTGGCGAAATAGCTTCGCCTCAGGTTCGGGATCAAAGCTACTGCCCATTAACACTACAGGCTGTCGTAACCACAGGCCTTTCAACTCACGATTGACCTCATTGGGCGCACAGTGCAATACAAAGGCACCATTCTCACGGTTAAGGTCACTCCAAAGGAGATGATGGTTGGACCGATAGGCTTGCCAAAACTGCTGCCAAGTTGGTGGACTAAGGGTTATATCATGGGCCAAAATTGCCTGATGGAGCTGGGCCAAACTATGGCGCTCTTTCTGCTCAATCAAAGTGTGGCCATAGGGATTTTCGGGATGCTGAAAGAGGGCTCGGGTCAGCTTGACGCGAGTTTCACGAATCAGCTCTAGAAGAGGTGGGTAGCACCAAATGAGTTGCTCCCAGTCTTGTGGATACAACGATAGAGTGAGTTGCTGCCGAGCCCAGGTTTCAAGTTGATCGGCCTCATCAATCAGGGTGGGGATATCTGTGGGAAATTGATAGGACCGAGTGAGATAGTCTTGGAGCCATACCTCTGGGGTAATCAGTAACACGCCCTTAAAATGATTGCCCGGCCAATGGTCGGATGCCAGAATCGGCTTTTTGATCTGCATCCATTCATGAAGATGAGGCATCTCGGCCCGGAGCAGTTGTTGTTGCGCTGTCAGGGGAGCCACCAAGATCACGGCTTCTCGCCAAATCATCAGAGGGGCCAAATAACTGAGCCGATGAAGCCCCTGATACTTTGCCGCAGCACTAATTTGAATCAGGGCACTACGCCGCAGCCGAAAGGCTCGGGCCACGAGGCGAGCAATAGTGAGGTGATGAGGCCATTGATCAGAACCCTGATCCCGCAGGAAAGCATGGAGTTGGCGGTGGACTTCAACCTCAATCACAATTAGGAATTAACTAAATGACAATGCATGACCTTCATTCTGGCACAGTCCCTTGATTGTGCCGAGTGCGCAAGCCTACTGTAAAAAGGCCACTAACTGTTGCAGCTTCTGCCAAGCGGCACCGCTGGCCAATATAGCTTTGGCTTGGGTAATCCCCTCAGCGTAGGTCTCTACAGCATGACCAACAAATAACGCTAATGCTGTATTCAAGGCCACAACATCCGTTTGGGCAGATGTGCCTTTACCTTGGAGTACTGTCTGTAAAATGGCGGCATTTTCGCTCACACCTCCACCTTTTAGGGCTGTGAGCGGGGCTGCCGCCAACTCTAATTCCGCTGGCTCCAAAATATCTTGACTCACCTGCTGATCATCTAAAACAGCCAGATCTGTGAGATCGCCTAATCCAGCTTCGTCCAATTTTTCTCGCCCGTGCAGAACCACAGCCCGCTGCACACCAAGGGTCTTTAGAGCCGAAGCTAGAGGGTAGAGCAGCGCTGGATCATATACGCCTAGCACTTGCCCTGTGGGTCGGAGCGGGTTGACTAATGGCCCTAACAGATTAAAAATGGTGCGTACTTTCAAGGTTTTGCGTAGCGGCACCACTGCTTTCATGGCGGGGTGCCAGCCTGGGGCAAACAAAAATGTAATCCCGATCTCCGCCACGGCAGCCTGAATTTTCTCCGGTGGTGCAGCCAGATTAATTCCCAGGGCTTCCAAGACATCAGCCGAGCCAACACGACTAGAGGCAGAACGGTTGCCATGTTTGGCGACGGGAATTCCGGCAGCAGCCGCAACAAAGGCTACGGCAGTGGAAATATTAAAGGTCGATGCGCCATCGCCGCCTGTACCGCAGGTATCAATGAGTGAAGAGGGCATAACTACACCAGGCTCAACGGATTGCTGCAACAGCACGGTCGCCATCCCTGACAACTCGTCTGCGGACACTCCTTTGGCTTGCAGTGCGGCCAAAATAGCTCCTGACAGAACAGGGGACACAGCATCTTGAAGCCAGCCCTGCATGAGTTGTGAGGCTTGAGCTTGGGTCAAGGACTGACCGTCTAGGAGTTGTTGTAAGAGTTGAGACCCATCAAGGGTATCTGGCGCTAAAGTCATAAAACTATCCTGAGGCTAGGGTGGTGAGAGCAGAACCCGTAACTCGGCAAATCCGCCAGTCGGGAAGAACGGTTGCTCCTAGTGTTTCATAGAATGCGATCGCAGATTCATTCCAATCCAATACACTCCATTCCAAGCGCCCATAATCCCGCTCTGCCACTAATTTTGCCACGTGTTGTAGCAACGCCTTACCAATGCCCTGGCCGCGATAACGCTCTTGCACATACAGATCTTCCAAGTACAGCCCAGGTTGGGTTAAGAACGTCGAATAGCTGGTAAAAAACAGGGCATAGCCAACAATCTGCTGATCGATTTCAGCGACTAGCGCTTCCACGTAGCGATGGTCTCCAAATAAATGTTTACCTAACGCTTCTGAACTCCCAGTGACTGCATCTTCTAGATGCTCGAAATGGGCGAGTTCTAAAATTAGCGCAAACAACGCAGAGACATCGCCTCTCTCGGCAGCACGAATTGAAACCGCTGCAGTCGCCATCCCTATTCCTCAGATGTAGCTGCAGCTATCGTCTCAGTAGACGAAAATCGTTCAAAGATAGCAGCCGTCATAATGTGCGACAGCAGGCCAATGGGACCGACTAACAGACATAGCACCAACGAGTGGCTCGTCCAAATACCTGTGCGCTGACCTTCCCAATAAATCCATCGTCCGACAAACAAATCCATAACTAGAAAATGAACCCAAGCCGCTGCCGCCACCTGTTCTTGACCAAATAACTGGGCAATATCAGCCAGCGTCGGATTCGCTAAGACCTTGGCGGATTCGGGAGTAAGTGCTAATGCAAACAAGGTCGTATAAACCAGTGCCAGTCCAACAAAAGGTAAATAAGAGGTGAGAATGCGACGGGTCCAGTCCCATTGGGGCAAAATAATCATTAATGCCCAGAAGGGCAGCACAAATATGTTAGCAATCGTAAACCATTGAGAGATCGTCATCATCAAGACCGTTACTGCGACCATTTCCCCTATTGTCAACGGATTGGGGATCTTCTGCTCAAGAAGTTCTCAGGGTTATGATCTAAGATGAATGAGTCTTGCGTCTATCACTATTAAACTTAGGGAATACCTATGCCACGCCGTCGTACGAAGACTTCCTGGTTACATCGCTGGTCTCGGCCACTGATTGGAGCCATCGCTGTTTTGGGGGCTACGAATACTGGATATTTGACCTGGACCCGACTTTTTGGGGGCAACCAGTGCGGAATTGGGTGTGGTCCAGTGCTATCAAGCGATTATGCAACGGTATTTGGCCAACCATTAGCATTATTTGGCTTCATTGCCTATTTAGGGATGGCTATCTTCGCTCTTGCTCCCCTAATCATAGGGCGAGACGACAAAACCCTACGAATATCTGTGGATCAAGGAACTTGGTGGATGCTGTTTGTTGGGTCCACAGCCATGGCAATTTTCAGCTTTTACCTTATGTATGTAATGGTCTTTGAGATAGCCGCAGGTCTCTGTCCATTCTGCATAGCCTCAGCCACTTTTGCGACGTTAATGTTTTTATTCACCCTATTTGGCCGGGCTTGGGATGATATTGGCCAACTTTTATTCACGGGTATTATCGTTGCAGTCGTTGTCTTAATTGGAACACTAGGCGTTTACGCTCAAATTGATAAACCTATTGCAGGAAACTCTGCCACACAAGATTCGGAATACTATGTAAAAGCAGCGAATGGCAAAATCTATTTCACCATCACCGATACGTCCGGCGAAGCCGAAATGGAGCTAGCCAAACATTTAAATCAAATCGATGCCAAAATGTTTGGTGCTTTTTGGTGTCCACATTGTGCCGATCAGAAAAAGCTGTTTGGGGTCCAAGCTATTGCTGAAATGCCCTATATTGAATGTGCACCGGAAGGCCCCAGCCCCCAACTAGAGTTATGTAGTCAGGAATTGGGTAAAGCCAGCGAGAAACTGCGGCCCATCATTGGTCGAGATGCGGGGTTCCCAACTTGGAAAATTGGGGACAACTACTATTCTGGTCAGCAATCTTTAACTGATTTAGCGCAATATTCCGATTACAAGGGTCCCAAAGATTTCAAGAATACGCTGAATTAATTTATTTTCACCGATCGCAATAGCGCTCTTCGGCCCAGAGCGCTCCGCGTCGGTGATAGC
The DNA here is from genome assembly GCA_028285315.1 of Acaryochloris sp. IP29b_bin.176. GTDB lineage: Bacteria > Cyanobacteriota > Cyanobacteriia > Thermosynechococcales > Thermosynechococcaceae > Acaryochloris. The sequence goes on along the minus strand of JANQPU010000207.1, from coordinate 693 downwards.
CATTCGCTTCCCAAAAACCAAGCTTTTCGTGGTCTAGGAACTCTAAGCCGTTAATCCACTTACCACTCTTCCAGGCATAGAGGTGAGGCACAACCAAGCGTAGCGGTCCACCATGTTCGACTGGGAGTGGTTGTCCATCCAAAGTATGGGCAAGAAATGTCTGCTCCTGGAGAAAATCGTCGAGCGTGAGATTGGTTGTATAGCCCCCATAGCAATGCTGCATGACATGGGTTACACTTGGCTCCAGGTCTACAAGCTGCATAAAATCAGACACAGCAAAACCGACCCAGCTGACATCTAGCTTGGACCAGTGGGTTACGCAATGAAAATCAGTGATGAATGTTGTTTGCGGTAAGGCTAGGATGTCGGACCAGATAAAGGTTTGTTCTTTCACGAGACCCCAAACCTTGAGCTGCCAATCCTCAGAGGCAACTTGCGGCGTTTCACCATAGGTCAACACTGGAAAACGATTGGCTAAATGCTGGTCTGGAGGAACGCGCTGCTTTTCGCTGGTGTTGGGTTTGCGAAAATACTTACCCACGCCCCTTACTCATCATCGTCGTCGTCATCATCCTTAGTAGGATATTCAAAGCCTTTTGCTCGGCCTGTGAGAATTGATTTCCCCGTAGAGAGGGCTCGTTGGGCAGCTAAGTTTGCTTTGCGGTTCCAATGGGCTCGACGAGAATCGCGCTT
>JANQPU010000205.1 GCA_028285315.1 Acaryochloris sp. IP29b_bin.176 | reverse complement strand
CACAAGGCTTCATGACATCGCGGATACTTGGAGGCTGGCTCATAATTGAAAGTACTCGATAGTCTGACTTTCAAGACTTGTGGGTAAGGCATAGAGCTTGAGATACACCTAGGTTACTTAAAGTTTTATCATCATTAGGGTTGTATTCTAAAACTTTTTTATAACTTGCAATTGCCTCTTCATAACGCTCTAATCTATATAAATAGACTCCCTGGGCAAAATGATCTTCCGCTATATCGCGAAGATCCATTAACTTATCAACTAACTTCAGTGCACGTTCGGGATCTTTCTGATCACATTCTGACAGTTCCTGAATGTAAGCATCAATACGCGGATCTATTACGGCTTCATTATCTTCTAGCGCCAAGTTTACATAAGTTTCTGCAAAAGAAACCGTGGATTGTCCAACTGCTTCTTTACTCAACTGCTGTTTCATCAACAACAATTCTGAACGGGTATACCAAGCTTTCAGAATATCCACAATTAAGCGAATAGGTTCACCCCGTATTTCTTTCAACGACAAACAAATTCGCATCAAAGGTTCACGCAACTTATAAAATGATTGCCGACCGATGTTATCGGCTAATACATACCCCTTATCCCGCAAATCCTTTAACTGGCTTGACACCGTTTGATGACTCACAAAACACCGTTGGGCAATTTCCTTAACAGGCATTGCATATTTCCACCGACTCAACACCTCAATAATCTTGCGCTGCTGTGGCGACAAATACATCATCCGCGCCTGGTAATAGGGCGTCAGATCGTCCAGCATATTCATAAAGGGCTCAATCAAATCATCCAAAGACTCGTGGGTGAGGAATTCCGAAAAAACCACATAAATTCTTGGATTCCCTCCAGCTAGGTGATGCACCGCCTGCACCCTGCTGCGCCCCTTCGGCGTCCGCAAAAAATCCACTAGCTCTGCATCTTCTTCCTGCTCAGCAATCTTTGTCAACAGAGAGACCGCTTCATCCACCGAAAAATCTTTCAAATATTGAATACGGAAGAATCCATAAAACGGCGAGGTTTGCAGCTTAACGCCATTGAACAAACTTTGCGACGTTGCCACAATTGTGCAGCAACTCTGTTCTTGCAAAAATGAGCGCAACTGCTTCTGACCAATATCCCCTAACCCCGCAAATACATCTTCTAGATTCTCCATTAGCAATAGTAAGGTTCGCTCACCGATGAAGTTTTTTAGAGTCGAAAGCGCAACTTGTTCGGCTTCCTCTGGAGCTAGGTCATAGAAACTGACAATTTTGCTGGCAAGGTCATCATCCTGATATTTAGCTTGCAGTGCATTCAGAATTCGCAATACCAAATCAAAAAAAGATCCAATGCCCCACTCTTCCTCCCTCAGCCAAGCAATTACCAGTTGACTTTTCAGATCTTCTTGCTGGGCAACCCGGTGATAGAGCATCGAGATCAAATGGGTTTTGCCTATTCCTCTTGGTCCAATTAGTAAGTTGAACTGCTTGCTATCCGTTAAGGCACTGGCCCGAATCTGTTCCACTAAACGCTTGGCTAACTGGTGGCGCTGGACAAAAAGGGCTTCTAAGTCACTAGGATCGAGGATTTGCGGATTGTAGCGAGAAACTTTCATGCTGCCAAGCCCCGATGAATCATCCAGCTTTGCTGAATCAAGGCAAACCGAAATCTATAGGCATTAATATCAGCTTGCTGGATATAGTGATCGCGTTGGAGCAGGGTCAATACGTTTCGGGTCGATTCATCATCAAAAGCATCTGTCTGAGAGAGAACTCGATTATAAATGTCATCAAAAGACAGCGGCTCAGAAGTCAGAGCCAATACATCGAGCAACGCCAAAGCCAACGCTTTATCTTCATTGAGGTAGTAGGTATCGATGCGTTCCCGGTAATACCGAAGATGCCACGGATCTTGTGGGTCAATCATGTACTGCCTAACAATACCAGGGATATCAACCGATTCCCCTCCCGAAAGCACTAAATGATCTACCAAATGATGGATAAAGAAAGGAAGATTATCAGCCGCTTTAGCAATTTCCTGGGCTGTGCTCTCTTGCTCCACAGTCAATCCTTCGCCCACCATGAGCTGCCGTGCTAAATCTTCTGCATCTGCCTGCTCCAAAGGCGGAACATCCACAATTTTCATGTCATTGGTTGGGTCGTTGGCATATCCTCCCCGTTTCAGTGTCGTCAATACATTGTGCAACCCAATTGACCCCGTAAACACCATTCGTAGATTGGTGTGAGTTTGCCGCAACGAGCGCAACACATCCAAAATTTCCTGGGCAACGGATTCGCCTTGCTGTTGTTTAATGTCGTACAACATCAGCGGCAATTCATCCCAGAAAAAGATAACGGGACAGTCCTGATGTTCAAGTAATACCAATAAGTCTCCAAGAGTGTAATTTTGATTAGTGACTAAAGTAGGCTAGGAGAGGATTTCACAGATTTGAAAATTACGCTTGCAGGCACAGT
>JANQPU010000203.1 GCA_028285315.1 Acaryochloris sp. IP29b_bin.176 | reverse complement strand
GTCCAGAGTGCTCGCCAGAAATTGTCCCGCCACTATCAACAGATGAATCCCATGAATGAGTCCTCGTAGTGTCGCTAATCTTAACTTACAGAGTATTTATAGGAATTACCGAAAATCAAGTACAGCTGGGCGCTATCCTCATCGACAATCCCACAGGGAATGTAATGCTCTTCCGTAAAATCATGATCAATGGCTTGGTTGTCACCTCGGGTTTGACCCCCACGAGCGAAATCACCAATGTTCACGGTGGCTTTACAATCCATACTCAGACGTTTGATGCCTGCTCCTTGCTGGTTGTTGGCTTGGATGTTGTCAAAAATGGCATCTGTTTCTGGGATTTTTTTTTGGGTTTGGCTTTAACCACTGGACGCAGACGGTAGCCCATTCGGTTCAAAATAACGGCCATTGTGCTGGGAGCAGGTATTTGTTCTTGAGGATATCCCTGCTCTTTGAGCTGCTCGATTGCTGCTGCTGCTGTCAAGCGAGTATAAGCAATCGTTGTCAGAAAACTGGGGTCCTGTTGGGCATGGATCTCGGCGATGTCTTGCAAGGCTTCTGCCGCATCTGGAAAGCGCACTTCCCACCGCTTTGTGCCACCGAAACCGGCTTGGGCTCCGATACAAGTCATTCCGGTCCGTTTCTCCTCCAGTCCTAGGGCAACATTATTTCGTCCCCAGCCAAAGACCCTTTCAGTACATCGGGCACTGCCCTCGCAGTATTTCAGAGCCATCTCTGCCTGAAAATTACGTCGTTTTGATCCCAGAAGTCTAGAGGATGCCAATCGCAAATCCTCGATGTGGGATGCACTGAGTTGAGGTTCCGGTGGATACAGCTCCAAGTCTTTGTTCCTTCCTTCGTGAGTACATGAGTTCATCTTAAGTGAAGGTAATAAGTTTCATGGAAGATGCCTGAGTACTTGTATCTAGAAATTTCCTGAGAGACTCGAAGTGCATTACCAGAAGTGTTTCCCCGTGATTGACAACTCGCAATTCACTTCCTATAGACTCTGAAGATGCTTGAGATTACCACTGGCTAAAACTGCGCTAAATCCAACGTAAAACCAGGCAATATTGCCCCGCCTGACAGTTGAGTGGGTAATGAACGCACCTCTACATCTTGCTCTGGCCGATAAATTTCCACTTGCTGATCCTGTGGATTGATCAACCAGCCGAGCCGCACGCCATTCTCCAGATATTCCTGCATTTTCGCCTGCAGCACAGTTAGCTCATCAGTTCGAGATCGCAACTCAATCACAAAGTCGGGGGTCAGGGGCGGGAACCTTTCTTGTGCTTCCAGTGAAAGGGCATCCCAGCGGCTTCGTTCAATCCAGGCCACGTCCGGCGATCGCTTAGCCCCATTAGGCAATTGAAAAACCGTTGAAGAACTAAACACCCGACCTAAGCCATTGTGCCGATTCCAGATCTGTACATCTGCATTCAAATCGGACTCACGACTCCCACTTAAACCGCCAACTGGGAGCATAATTACCAGATCTCCCTGCGCGGTCATTTCAAAGCGCAATCCTTCATTTTGACGACAGATGTCGTAAAACTGCTCTTCAGTTAATGCTTTGATTGTCAGCGTTTCCATAGACTGTGGTTGCTTACTCAGTGCTTCTCAAACTTTGCCTATGCTTTGATTCTAACTTTAGAGCTATTTGCAAGGTAATTGCGTCCTGTTCCTAGGCTTGGGCAGTTCCATTAACAACATCCTGCTGACTGGATTTACAGACCCGTTTCGATGGGCTGTCTTTGGCAGATGGCACAGCCACAACCAATGGCATTCTCCATGCGATCGCTTTAGGAAAGGGGCATAACAGAATAACCCTGCCTAGCCAGTTTGAAAACGCCTTAACCCAAGCGCGACATGGGCTATTCCAGGGGTATGAAGGCAGTACGAGTTTAGACAAATAGAAGCAACTCTCAGGTTTCAACCAGTATGCCCTAGGAATTAGATAGCTTTTCAGCCTTGTGATCCAGTATTTTGGATTGTGAGCTGTTTAGGAGATCCAGCCCCAAGTGGACTGCTTGAGCAAAGGATGGGCTGCTTGTTTTTGAGCTTCAGGTTCTTGGATCTCATACAGAATCTTGATCACGCGATCCGCATTAGGGTTTGTGCCTAAGCGATCGGCAATATTCAGTATTCCTTCACCCACAATTGTATTGGCCTCATCCACATTGGTGACGCCTTCTAAGCGTTGATGAACCGCTGTAAATTCCTCTCGCAGAATGGCGGCATCAGCAGAA
>JANQPU010000202.1 GCA_028285315.1 Acaryochloris sp. IP29b_bin.176 | reverse complement strand
CAGATCTCTTTCATCAATCAAATCTTCGGATTAGCTGCATAGTCTTGGATGGAACTCAGAGGAGTTTTGTAACTGGAAGCATTATTTGCGACACAACCGAAAGAAGTTTCTGAAAGGAGCTATCAACGATGAATGATAAAACAATTTTGATTACTGGAGCCAGTAGTGGTATTGGCAAAGCAACAGCCCACTTCTTTCAGCAGAAGGGATGGAATGTGATTGCCACGATGAGAACCCCAGAAAAGGAAACCGAACTCACCGCCCTCAACAACGTCTTGGTTACCCGGCTAGATGTTTTAGATGTTGACTCTATTCACGCGGCCATTACCCAAGGAATCGACCAGTTCGGAAAAATCGATGTCGTTGTCAATAACGCGGGATATGGAGCCTACGGCCCCTTAGAAGCAACGCCTCCTGAGAAGATCAGACGTCAATTTGATGTCAACGTCATGGGTCTGTTAGATGTTACAAAAGCCGTATTGCCCCACTTCAGGCAAAACAAAGATGGCATTTTGATCAATATTTCATCCGTTGGCGGCAAAATGGCCTTCCCGTTTGGCTCGCTCTATCACGGCACCAAGTTTGCGGTTGAAGGTATTTCTGAAGCGCTCAGCTATGAGATGGAGGCCATTGGCTGCAAAGTCAAGATTGTCGAGCCGGGTGCCATCAAAACAGATTTTGCGGGTCGCTCGTTTGATTTCAATAATGATGAAAACCTGATGGAATATCAACCGTTAGTTGGCAAGCTCATGAGTGGAATAGATTCCATTATGGAGAACAATCCATCGGAGCCGATTGTTGTTGCTGAGGTGATTTATGAGGCGGCTACAGATGGCACAAATACACTCCGCTACACCGCAGGTGAGGATGCTAAGGACTTTGTAGCTAACCGGAAAGCAGCTGATGATGCGACCTTTATGCAAGGAATCAAAGCCCAGTTTGGCATATAAGCATGGCTCTGGTAACGAATATGCAGATAGCCCCGCCGTTGTATAAGAGATTTAAGTGGACCCCGAATCGTACCAAGGTGCAGTGTTATGGAGTCACTACTTAACCCAATGGACGCGATGGAACCATGTGCGAACGGTTGCTTATTTAGCAGCGGCGGTGTTACTCAGCATCAGAGTTGCAGGCTAGCCAAAATGGGTAGGCCAATCGAAGTGGAGTTTTTGAACGATGGACACTAAACTCCAAATAATAATGGTCATGCTGTTTTGCCGACAGGGTGAGCTTATCGTTCTAAGGCAAAGTCACTATCAGTGTGTATTAGGGAGCCAAACAATCCGTTAGCAGTTGTTTTAGCTGCGCTGTGTCAATATTGCGCCCAATAAAGACCAACTGATTTTTAGGGGCATCAGGCCACTGATCGGCGTCCATCGTATATCGCTTACCACTGAGCTGGAAAACATAGCGGGATGTATTTTTCTCAAACCACATAAAACCCTTGGCCCGAAAGACTTCTTCGGGCAGCTGATCGGTAACAAAAGCTTGCATTTTTTCTAGGATAAAGGGTCGATCACTCTCAAAGGCCATAGATGAGAAGCCGTCTATGGTGAGGTGATCTGAATGATGGTGGTGATGATCGTGATCGCCATGATGATGGTGGTCATGATCATGTTCTCCGTGGTGGTGATGGTGATGATCGTGATCGTGGTGATGATGCGCCTCCTGCTCTGCAAAGGCTTTGGCTTCCTCTTCATAAGCCTTCGGATCAAAGAGGGCGGTATCTAGAATCAGCGGCAGGGGGACTTGACCTTGTTGAGATCGCAATAATCGTGCACCCCATTTGCGATCGCGAATCCACTCCTCTAGTTCTTTCACCTTCTGCTCGGTGGTCAGGTCAGTTTTGTTAAGAACGACAATATCACCAAAGGTAATTTGATTCAGGGCCGCCTCACTTTGAAAACATTCTGGGGTAAAGGTTTCTGAATCCACCAAGGTAATAATGGAGTCTAAAGTCGTTACATCTTTCAGTTGGGAGCTGACAAAGGTGAGAATAATCGGTAGCGGATCCGCCACCCCCGTGGTTTCGATAACGACATGATCAATTTTTTCCTCTCGCTCTAGGACGGAATAGACCGCTTCTACCAGGTCGTCATTGATCGTGCAGCAGATGCAGCCATTGGTTAGCTGAACCATATCTTGATCAATGGTGGTCAGTAACTGACTGTCAATATCAATATCGCCAAACTCATTGACCAGTACAGCCACCTTCAGGTCTTGACTGGTATTGAGAATATGGTTAAGAAGCGTGGTTTTGCCACTCCCCAAAAACCCCGTAATAATCGTAACGGGCATGCCTTTTTTGGGCAGATTTATATCCAGGGATTGGGATGTTTGGACGTTTGCGGTTGAATTAGTCAACGGTATCCTCCGATTGCATAGTAGAGTCTGACGATGCAGCTGATAGGGTCAGGGCGAGCCGCTGTAGGGTGGTGAAGATGTTATAAAATCCATTGGCCCGAGACGGCGTTAAGCTCACATTGAGTCCGGTTTGTTGGATAAAATCAGGCGTGACCCGAGCGATTTGTTCTGGGGGGAGTCCATCCAACCCTTTAATCAATAAACCCACTAGCCCTTTGGTCATTTGGGCATCCGAGTCACCTTGGAAATGAACTAGGCCATTCTCTAAAGTTGCGGTGACATAAACCTGAGACACACAACCCACCACTTTATTGTCAGGCTGCTTATCGGCCTCTGGAAAGGGCGGGAGTTGCTTGGCAAACCACAGTAAATACTCATACCGACGCTTGGTATCCGTAATGGATTGGAAGCGCTGCACGATTTTGGCGAGGGCAGGGGGTAGAGACGGATCAACAGACATGATGGGGGACCAGGAAAGAGCGAAACATACCATCAGCATAAGCGGAGGTGGTTATCTAGGAGGATGAATTACGCTCCGGGCGACACTGGCCTTGGTTAATGCCGGGACAATGCGATCGCAAGCCATCCGTCCACCGTGCAAATTCCGGGCGACAGGACCCACGTGCAATGCGGCCCAGGGTCCCATCAAAAATAGATCGCATCCGGGCCAGCGCAAATGCTCATCAAGCACTGGCAATCCGTTAACAATCTGGTTGGGGTATCGCACCAGTACCTCACCCATCAAAGGATGAGCCGTGATATCCGTGGCGGTGCCTGTGGCTAACCAGATCCGCTTAATCCGCTGGTGCGCCAGACAATCATGAGTACTAGCCACATTACACTTTACCTGCCAAGCTTCATGTTGCCAAAGCGCACGAGACACCTGGCACTGTTCATAAAAGGTGACTTGGCCTGACTGGGACAGCCGCCGCAACTGGGTCAGCAATTCGGGGGCGATGGATCCACCATTGCGGGCCGCTTGAATCATTTGCCAGCGCATCTGCCAATCGGGTTCTGCTTGAAATCCCTTTAGATACTTCGGTCCCAACCATCCCGGTTCTGCATCAAATAGCTTTTCGTTGAGGGTCCGTCGGGCCATCATCAAGACCTTGGCCCCGCGTTTAATCGCTCCCAAGGCCAAATGGGCGCTGGATTGACCACTGCCAATAATCAGTACTGTCTCACCGCTCAGATCCGGCAAATTGGGCAAGTTAATATCCTGACTATGGCCCAACCGTCCGGGCGGATAAGGATTCACCTCGGCGGTCCAATCGGGGATCTGGGCGGCTCCCCCACCCGTTGCTAACACCACCCGCCGAGCTTCAACCTGCTCTCCCGTATCAAGCTGAAGCTGAAATCCCCTCGCCAACGGCATCATCTGAACCACCTGAGCGGCGGTCACCTGATCGCGCAATTTCCACCGATCAATGACCGTCTCACAAAAATCTTGGAACAGCTGGGTTCCAGGGCGATTGTAAGGCCAATACAACTCCTCCTGGCGATGTTCAGCAAAGTTAAAAAGGGTTTCCTTTGTATCCGGGTGATGGACGCCGGGCGAACGTAAATAGGGAATCTCCTGAGCCGCAAATTGCTGTCGCCACTGGACCATCCAGGTGCCACTAGGGTCAAAAATCTGGAGGCGATTCCGGAGAGCAGGCTTTTTCTGCAGCAAATGGGTAACAAGCGTGAGTGCCTGGGGACCTGCCCCAATAATGGCAATATCAATCCGATTATTCACAAATAATAAAAGGGGTGAGGTTTATCGTTATGATAATGATTATCATTTTATTATAGACAACAGCTTGAACTTCATAACATTGTCGGCCTGAAATTTCAGCGCCAGATCTGGGTTGCTAAGATAAAGGGCATTCAGGTATGAAACAGGTTCGAGCGGTATGAGCGATCGCTTTTTCAAGTAGCCCATTGTCAATTCACCCTATGAGTTCCCGGCCCAGCATTGAGAGCTAGATGACGGTTGGTTGAGACTGGGTTTGAGACGCTGATTGAGGATATGGCCGGGAAATCTCCGGTTCCGGTTTAGGTATAGGCAAAGAACGTTAGGAGAACAAAAGGATGACGGTTGCAGAACCCAAGGGAAAAATCTACTCCCCAGAAGAATACCTAGACCTAGAGATCGAGTCTGAGGTTCGCAGTGAGTTTCGAGATGGGGAGATTGTAGAAATGACGGGTGGCACACCGGAGCACAATGAAATTACGCGGATGTTGGTTTTTCTGCTGACGATGGCGTTGCGGAGACAGCCGTACAGCATTTTCATGACTGATCAACGCCTGTGGATACCGGATATGAGGCGATACACCTACCCTGATGTAATGGTGATGCCGCGCCCACCAGAATTGCAGCCGGGGCGAAGGGACACGGTGATGAACCCAACTTTGATTACGGAGGTGTTGTCTGATTCCACTAAGGGGTATGACCGGGGTGATAAGTTTGCCGCCTATCGGACGATTTCTACTTTTACGGAATATTTATTGGTGGATCAGTACCAGGCACGGGTAGAGCAGTATGTGCGGCAAGCAGAGAATCAGTGGCTACTGACAGTGCATGAGGGGTTGGAGGTGAAGGTTAATTTAGAGTCGGTGTCGGTGGAAATTGCGCTGGCTGAGCTATATGAAAATGTGGACTTTGGAGCTGCGAAAGATGCTGAAAAGTTATGAGGCAATGTATGAAAATGGCCAGTTAAGCGACGGGTTCCGCCTCCTGAGTTGGCAGGTCAGGTGAAGATTGTCATATTCTCAATATAAACGCTTTCTATTGTTCGAAGTGCCCTTAAGGTAAGATGCTGTAGAAATTATGATGCTTTCAGCAAGTCGGCAACGTGCCACCTACACCTGGCAATGGCAAAATCACACCCTAAACATTGCCACTGAAACCCTTGGTTCAGGTCTTTCCGTGTTGCTATTGCCCGCCTTTAGTACAGTGTCTACTCGGGCAGAACTGGCAACCTTAGCTCAGGCTTTAGCTTCTCACTTTCAGGTTACGCTTCTAGACTGGCCGGGGTTTGGCGATTCTGACCGTCCGGCACTTCCGTATCAGCCGGAGTTCTATCGTCAATTTCTGAGGGCATTTGTTCAAGATACCTTTCCGCAAGAGGTGGCGGTTGTGGCGGCAGGCCATGCTGCTGGGTATGCGCTCGCCCTCCAGTCCTGGTCGCGAATGGTACTGATTGCGCCGACTTGGCGAGGTCCACTAGCGGTTATGGGTGCACCAGTAGCGATGCGTCGAGGGATTCGCCAGCTCGTAAGCGCACCTTTGATCGGTTCAGCACTGTATGGGCTGAATTCTCGTCCTGGGTTTCTGAAGTGGATGTATCGTCGCCATGTCTTTGTCGATGAAACCCAGTTGACCGCTGAATTTATTGCTCAGCGATATCAAAACACGCAGCAACCCGGTGCTCGGTATGCACCGGTGGCCTTTGTCACAGGGGGCTTGGATCCAGTTAATGAGCGAGGGGAATTCTTAGCTGGCTTGGCGCGACAAGCTGAGCCAGTCATGGTGATCGTGGCAGAGCAAGCCCCACCTGGCTCCAAAGCTGAAATGGAAGCGATGGCTAAATTGCCGAATATCCAAGCCGCTTACTTACCCGGAAGCCTGGGAATGGCCGAAGAGTTTGGTGATGCGATCTCACCTATAATTCTCCCCTTTTTACAGGGAAATACCGCACCAATCTAATTGACGATTGTAGGAAAGCTCAAGTCTAGAGTATGACTGGGTTTACAGACCCGTTTCGATGGGCGCTCTTTGGCAGATGGCGCAGCCACAACCAATGGCATCCTCCATGCGATCGCTTTGAGAGATCTCCACAGTGGGAAGACCCTGCTCAACCTCGATCTGATCTTGGAGATTGGCCTGTGCTGAGGCAGACTGGGGCAGTGCTAAAGCCAGTAACAGAGATCCTGAGCATCCTAACGTAGTCAGAATATTTTTTTGATCGATCATTCCTGAAGCCTTGTGATGAAGGTTTAATCCAGTATAGCCAGGTTGAAAATGGCTTAACCCTGGCGTACTTACGATGCCAAAACATGTTGGGAGGCATTTAAACCAGTATGCCCTAGGGTATTCATGGCTTTTCAGCCTTGAATATCTCAGCCATTCTCGTGAGCGGTTTAGGAGATCCAGCCCCAAGTGGACTGTTTGAGCAAAGGATGGGCTGCTTGCTTTTGAGCTTCAGGTTCTTGGATCTCATACAGAATCTTGATCACGCGATCCGCATTAGGGTTTGTGCCTAAGCGATCGGCAATATTCAGTATTCCCTCACCCACAATTGTATTGGCCTCATCCACATTGGTGACGCCTTCTAAGCGTTGATGAACCGCTGTAAATTCCTCTCGCAGAATGGCGGCATCAGCAGAA
>JANQPU010000060.1 GCA_028285315.1 Acaryochloris sp. IP29b_bin.176 | reverse complement strand
TTTACCAGTACTGCGAGTGATGACTTGAGTGCCAATAAAGTCAGCGCGTTGTTGAACTTGTTCAGATATTGCCATGCGTGAATCCTGAGCCGAATTCTTGAGTTTTCGGGTGGGGTAAATGTTGTTAATCGTACCTTTACAATGTCACAAAAACTATCGCACATGGTACATTTTTGCACCCCAATTACTTCATTTTAGTGCTTTTAGGAAGGAGACACCTCTCTTTCAAGGTGTTGATATCACCCCAAGAGCCTTACGAATCAGGACTTATACAGATTGAAGAAGGTTTGTGCGTTAATACTTTGACTGAGCAAGATTTAGTGCCAAATCATCATGATTGGTATTCCATTTTGTCACCCCAGTTATATTAAAGTCAGTCCTCTAACGTTAGTTTGGTTCCCTAGCGGCAAAGATTATGGTCAGTGTAGCTTCACCATCAATGTCGTCTGCCTTGACACTCCGCATCAATCTGAGTGATGAGCAGTTTTTTCAGCTGTGCCAGGACAATAGTGATTTAAGATTTGAGCGGACTGCCCTAGGAGAATTGGTGATTATGCCCCCTACAGGTGGAAATACGGGTCGGCGTAATATCAAGATCACTACTCAATTAGAAGTTTGGAATAGTCAAGCCAGATTGGGAGAAGCCTTCGACTCAAGCACAGGTTTCCAGCTTCCGAATGGGGCCAATCGCTCCTCCGATGCTTCATGGATTTCCATCGAACGCTGGGACACCTTAACCCCTACTGAACAAGAACGTTTTGTGCCGCTCTGTCCTGATTTTGTGGTGGAGCTGCGGTCAGCAAGTGACGCTCTGGCACCTCTACAGGCCAAACTGCAAGAATATCTAGAAAACGGTGCCCGCTTGGAATCGTCAAACTCATCTGGGGAAGTCTTTTGATTCCAGTACAGGGTTTCAGCTCCCGAATGGAGCCAATCGCTCCCCCGATGCTTCATGGATTTCCATCGAACGCTGGGACGCCTTAACCTCGACTGAACAAGAACGTTTTGTGCCGCTCTGTCCTGATTTTGTAATGGAGCTGCGGTCAGCAAGTGACGCTCTGGCACCTCTCCAGGCCAAGCTGCAAGAATATCTGGAAAACGGTGTCCAACTAGGCTGGCTGATTGATCCTCAGCAGCAAGTTGTGGAAATTTATCGCCCCAGTCAAGCCGTTGAAGTGCTTCAAACTCCAATTCAACTCTCTGGAGAGTCTGTTCTACCCGGCTTCGTCTTAGATTTATCCACGATTTTCTAAAGCATCTTTCAGAATATGCCTTCTGGAGGTAGAGTCGAGAGGACATCTTCAGTACAACGCTCTCAGGTAATGCCCTTGACTTCTACTTCTCAGCCATTAAGCCAACGTGGATATCTTTTGACCGAACAGATTAATCCTAACAGCCGCAACCTCGATCAGTTGACCGCGCTAGAGCTGGTTGATCTGTTTAATCAAGAAGATCAGCAACTGATCAGCGCGATTGCTGCGGCTCGGGAATCCTTAGCCGCTGCCGTTGAGAAAACGGCCCAAGCGTTGCAGCAGGGGGGACGGTTATTTTATGTCGGGGCTGGAACCAGTGGTCGTTTAGGTGTCTTAGATGCCGCTGAATGTCCTCCCACCTTTTGTACTCCCCCAGAAATGGTTCAGGGGATCTTAGCTGGAGGAGAGGCGGCGTTAGTCAAAAGTTCAGAAGCTCTGGAAGATCGTGCGGATGATGGTGCGGCTGCGATCTCAGCCCGAAACGTCTCCGAAACAGATGTGGTTGTCGGCATTACCGCTGGCGGGACAACCCCCTTTGTTCATGGTGCCTTGCAGGCAGCCCATCAGCGGGGTGCAACGACCGTGTTTATGGCTTGTGTTCCTGCCGATCAGGTCACTATCGATGCCGATATCGACGTGCGGCTACTCGTGGGACCCGAAATTTTAGCAGGATCCACCCGCCTCAAAGCCGGGAGTGTTACCAAATTAGCCTTGAATATTATCTCCACGGGGGCGATGGTCCAACTCGGTAAGGTTTATGGCAATCGGATGGTGGATGTCTCGGTTACTAATAGTAAGTTAGAAGACCGGGCTCTACGGATTATCTGTGATCTAACCGAGTTGACCCGCAAGCAGGCAGCGGAGTTATTGGAGGCTTGCGATCGCAAAGTCAAACTTGCTTTACTCGTTCATTGGACAGGGCTCTCTGCTGACCAGGGGCAAGCCCTGCTAGATCAACATCATGGCAATCTACGGCAAGCCATTCAGAGCCAATCAGCCGTCTAACGCCATCAATGAATGAGACCCGTCACAACTTCGAATCACAACCAAGGGCGACTTGCTTCTTCCAACGCTGTCACCTCTTCTGGCGTCAGCGACCATCCCAAAGCCCCCGCATTTTCTGTGGCTTGCTGCGCTGTTTTCGCACCTGGGATAGGAATGACGCCCTCTTGAGCGATAAGCCAATTCAATGCAACTTGCGCCATCGTTTTGCCATGGACTTCAGCAAATTGACGAAGCAAATTCGTGACGGGGGCCAACTTTCGTAATCCGTCTGGTTTGAACCGCTGATCTGCTTTGCGGGCACCCGTAGGTAGCTGTTCAGGTGTGTATTTGCCTGTGAGCAATCCCTGGGCCAGTGGGCTATAGGCCAAGATCGTAACATTCAACGCTTGGGCTTCGGCAATAAGACCTTGACTCTCAACCTGGCGAGTAATCAAGGAATATCGCACCTGGTTCACTGCTAGTGGCACCCCCTGATCCGCTAATAAGGCATGGGCTTTCTGCATTTGCTTCACGCTATAGTTACTGACACCAACGGTTTTGATCAATCCCTTGTGGACTGCCTTGCCCAACGCCCGAAACAAAGTTTCGTAGCTCATCAAGAAAGTAAAGGGCCAGTGCACCTGATATAGATCAATCACATCCACCTGTAATCGATTCAAACTGTCCTGTATGGCTTGGATGACTGCCTCTTCACTCAGACGCCACGGTACCGGCCCGTACTTAGTGGCTAGACAAACAGACGGTTGACCGTCTCGGTGAAATTTGCCTACCAGACGCTCCGACTCTCCCCATCCATAAATCTCAGCCGTATCAAATAAAGTAATACCAGCCTGAATTGCAGCCTGAAATGCATCAGCCACCTCTGCTTCACCATACTGATCGCCGTAGTCCCAAAAGATGCGATCGCCCCACGACCAAGTGCCAATCCCTACAGCAGAGACAAGAGGCCCGTTGGGGCCTAGTTGCTTAGTTGTCATCAGTAAATATTTCTTAATATTTCTACTTCTAGTGTAATGAAAACAAGGTTATATAGGATCACTTTAATGACTTAGTCAACAGGAATCTCAAGCTGTAAGTCTGACCTAGATTTAACTTTCTATTACCAATACTCATATATCAGCAATGCTTTTACATATTTTTTTCATGCAAAAAGAAAATCACTATAAACGAGCACAAACTATATCCACCAATGGCTTTAGGCTACAAGTATCAAAGCAATAGAAAATAAGATCCAAAGGCTTTATTAAGACTGTATCGCTTCGGGCAACGAAGGCTTATGGTAAGTCTGAATAGTCTGTTATAAATAGTCAGCATTGGCAAACAAAATATGTTTGCTTTGTACATAAAATGGCATAGCGAAAATTTCCTTGAACCAGTTTCCAAATGGTTCCCTATTGCAGATATTGGACTTAGAGCTAGAAATCAATGGATGCCTTTACAAATACAATCACAAGTGTATTGGTCACCTCAGTACACACGAGTAGCCTAATACTGGGACAGGCGAGTCCTGGTGAATCGCCACCCGGCCAAGATTTTTTGACAGGAATAACCTCTGAATTGGGTAAATCTATTCCCAATTTACTTGGGGCAGCCGCCTTTCTGATTATCGGTGTAATCGTTGCCTATTTTGTCAAGTGGTTTGTACAAGCACTGCTCTCTAAAACGGATATCGATAACCGTATTGCCCGTTGGCTATCGGGCACTGATGACTCTCGGGCAGCGGCCAACGTCGAAAAACTGCTCGCCTCGATCGCTTTTTGGATCGTCATGTTATTTGCGGTGGTTGGTTTTTTACAGTCGCTGCAACTCACAACCATCTCTGACCCCCTCACCAACCTCCTTAATAAGGTTTTAGGCTATTTGCCTCAAATTGGGGGTGCCATTGCTTTGATGGGGGTGGCCTGGATTCTAGCAACAGTTGCCAAAATCGTTGTGGTCCGGGTCCTGCAGTCCTTATCAATTGATGAGCGATTGAATACAGCCACAGGCCCATCAGATGCCAGTGGACAGCAGCCTGTATCTATCAGCGAAACCCTAGGAAGCACGATTTACTGGTTTATCTTCCTGCTGTTCTTACTCCCCATTTTAGAAACCCTCAGACTGCAAGGACCATTACAGCCTGTGCAGGCAATGGTTCAGGATATCTTGTCGGTCTTACCCAATGTGTTGGGAGCCATTCTCATTGGTGTTGCTGGTTGGTTTGTGGCTCGTATCGTTCGTATGATTGTCACCAATCTGCTAACCGCGAGCGGAGCAGATCGCTGGGGACAACAACTGGGTTTAACCCAAGCGATTGGTGGCCAAAGCCTCTCCACTTTAGCAGGGAGTGTTGTCTATGTGTTCATTCTGATCCCCTTTGCGATTTCTGCCTTTCAAGCTCTAGGCATAGCCGCTATCTCTGAGCCTGCCGTTGAAATGCTGCGGGATATCCTCAGGACCATTCCTCGTATTTTCACCGCCGCAGTCATTTTGGGCGTTGCCTACATACTGGGCAAAATTGTTGGTGATTTGGTGGCCGGTTTGCTTGCCAACTTCGGTTTCAACAATATTTTCCAAACCTTAGGACTCCAAGCAGCTCAGGAACCAACCGATAGCGTTTCTGAAGAGGGTCCGATTAATACTTCTTCTAGAAAAACCCCCTCTGAAATTGCTGGAACAGTTGTTTTGGTCGGCACCATTCTAGTGTTCTTAATTCCTGCAACAGACGTGCTCCAGTTCCAGCCTCTTACGGGTGTGATTACAGAACTACTGAGAATCTTGGCTCAGGTGCTAGTGGGTGTATTAGTGTTTGGCATTGGCCTATACCTGGCCAATATGACCTTCAATATTGTCTCTAGCTCTGGTGGGGCCCAAGCCCGACTGGTGGCTCAGGCTGCTCGGGTTGCCATTATCGCGTTAGTGTCTGCGATGGCTTTACAGCAAATGGGGATTGCCACCAATATTGTCAACCTAGCCTTTGGTTTATTGCTGGGTGCCATTGCTGTTGCTCTAGCGCTGGCATTTGGATTTGGCGGTATGGATATTGCTGGAGAGCAAGTGCGTCGGTGGCTGAATGATTTCGAATCTAGACGGTAGTCAATCATTGAGTCCATTAGCCTACAGCTTAATGCTTTTAGGTATGTCTTAACGCCAGGAAGCCACTCTGATTGATTCAGAGTGGCTTCCTCTATAATCATTTCTCCAACACTGCTACCTCAAAAATCAGCGCTCAAGGGTGTACGAGGAAACGGAATGACATCCCGAATATTTGCCATCCCCGTCATAAACTGCACTAACCGTTCAAACCCTAGGCCAAAACCAGCATGAGGAACTGTGCCATAGCGGCGAAGATCGAGATACCACCAATAATCTTCTAAGGGCAATCCTTGAGCTATAATACGTTGCTCCAATCGATCAAGCCGCTCTTCCCGTTGGGATCCACCAATAATCTCGCCAATTTTGGGAACCAGCACATCCATCGCAGCGACCGTTTTGTCATCATCATTCATTCGCATATAAAAGGCTTTGATCTGCTTAGGGTAGTCCGTAACAATGACAGGCTTTTTGAGCAGGTCTTCAGACAAGTACCGTTCATGCTCTGACTGCAAATCCAATCCCCACTCCACGGGAAACTCAAACTGACGGCTGGCTTTTTCGAGTTGTTCAATGGCTTCGGTATAGGTAATTCGCTCAAATTCGCTGTTGATGATTTTGTCCGCGGTTTCTAAAACGGATTGATCAATTCGCAGGTTAAAAAATTCAAAGTCTTCCGGGCAAAACTCTAATACAGCTTGAAAAATGTGTTTGAGAAAGGCTTCGGCAAGATCCATGTCACCCTGTAAATCACAGAACGCCATTTCCGGCTCCACCATCCAGAATTCTGCCAAGTGTCTGGAAGTATTGGAATTCTCAGCCCGAAAGGTGGGACCAAAGGTATAGACATTGCAGAAGGCAGAGGCCATAATCTCTCCTTCTAATTGCCCACTGACCGTCAGATAAGTGGGTTTGCCAAAAAAATCCTGACTATAATCAACCGTTTGGTCGTCTGCCAGGGGAACTTGCTGAAGATTTAAACTGGTCACCGCTAATTGCTCTCCTGCTCCCTCACAATCACTGGCTGTGATGATGGGGGTGTGGATCCACATAAAGTCTCGTTCTTGGAAGAATTGATGAATAGCGGTGGAGCAGGCATTACGAACTCGGAACACTGCTCCTAAGGTATTGGTGCGAGATCGCAAATGTGCAATCGTGCGTAAAAACTCAAAAGAATGTCGTTTTTTCTGTAGCGGATAGGTCTCTAAATCTGCCGTACCCCAAACTCGTACCAAATTTGCTATCAGCTCAATACGCTGATTTTTGCCTTGTGATTCGACTAATTCCCCCTCAATAGAAATAGAAGACCCTGTATTCAATAGCTTGAGAGTCTGTTCATATTCTGGCAAGTCGTGGTTGACCACAACTTGCAACCCTTGTAACGATGAACCATCACTTACATCTAGGAATGCCAACTCTTTTAGCTCTCGTTTTGTGCGGACCCAACCTTGCACTTTAATGTGTTCGCCTGGTTGCCCATGACGAAGTAACTCAATAATCCGTCTAATTTCCATGCAGAAATGCCGCTTTGCTTATTACAAACACTGTCAACAGTCTAATCTGCGAATACAGTGCTCTGTATACCTACACAAACTGCAATAAAGCCATATTTCTTGGTTATCAATACCAACTCAGCAACATAGGGAAATTGCCGGATTATCTGCCTCTACGCCAAATTAGGGGCTACTAGAAACATACCTGCTCACAAAACGTCTGCTGATAAACAATCGTTTATAATAATTGTTTTCTTCAGGTATATAAATTAACTAGGGTATTAACTAACTATGATTCGCCCTCTTCCCTCTGCAGCTCTAATTGCTATAGCAGCCTCTATCACTCCAATATCTGCCGTGGCCGAGGTGTCAACTCAAGAGCCAAACCAGAACTCTGATGTTTTAACCGTTGCACAAAATCTCGTCACACCAGACCCTAACACCCTAGTTAATCAGCAAGCTTATGTCTTGGGACCTGGAGATGAAATTCAACTCACAATGTTTGGTCAGCCCGATCTCTTCCCGACCAACTACCGAGTGTTAGTTGATGGGACTGTCAGTCTACCCTTAATCGGTCGGGTCCCTGTTGCGGGTCGTTCCATTGGTCAGGCTGAGCGAGAAATCTCCTTGCGATACACACGCTTATATCGACGTCCTTACGTCACCATGGTCTTGGTAACGGCTAGGACAGTCACCCTAGCG
>JANQPU010000190.1 GCA_028285315.1 Acaryochloris sp. IP29b_bin.176 | reverse complement strand
TGGCAGAACCGCAGCAACCTGATTCTTTCGCATCGCCACGACAATCAGGTCGTATGCATCATCCGGGGATAGCTGCTCCACAACATTGATGGGTGTGGTGGTTTGTTGACCTGTCAGTGCCTGTTCCAAGACAATGCCGTATTCCTTAAGGTCTTTGAGACGCGGTCCTCGGGCAAGAATGGAGACATCATTGCCTGCTGTTTGTAATCGGGCCGCATACAAACTACCAATGACACCGGCCCCATAGAACAAAATCCTCATCGCATCCTCCTTCCTGGGTAATGGGAAAGTGCTCAAAAAGCGACTCCTCACATCCTGAATGTATGGCAAGACTTTGTGGAAGTTGTAACGGTGGGTCAGACTTGTGAATAGAGGAAACATTGTTCAATTGCTTCTACCAAGTGTTGAGGATACTGGGATCCAATCAGCAGGCGTTTGCCATCCTTGAAGACCAACTGAACACCTAGATTTCCACTCACCGTGTAGGCCCGACCATTGCGACTCCATCGGATTCCCCAACCCCCAAACGCACAGAGGACGGTATTATCGGACCTCGTAGGATTCAATCTCTGAATAGTGCAACTGTTGAGAGCATCCAAGTAGTAGGAACCCTTCAAGATAGAGACCTTCGGCCTCAACTTCTGTCTACATCTCCCCAAAGCAGACCAGCAATGGCATCATAATCCCAAGCGCGATCTACAGGGGCATCCGCTTGAGTGAACCATCCCGTAGCATCCTCCTCCAAACGAATGCGAATCCCCAATAGCGGATGCTTCTGCTGGACTTTCAAAACGGCAGACTGGAGCAAGCCTGGAGTCACTTGGCCCCGGATTCTTGCCCCCATCACAATATTGGCGTTGGGCAGGGGTAGAAACCGCCGCTCAGGTCCACTCATTTTACGCTGGAAGCCAGTTTTGGGATTTTGCTGAATGTTGATGGTCATCGTTCTACTCCACAACGGTGAATATGCAAATCCTGAGGTATTGCTTCAAACTTTGAAATAGAAAGACGCCCTACTCTGAGAGAGTGGGAGAAGTCCATGGGGCTACAGGTCTGTCAACTGCGATGGGTCGAAAATCCTAAATAGCCCCAAAACAGCATGATGAGAAGCAAACCACTGACGATCTCAATCTGGGCATATAAGGTATGAGTTTTAGAACGCCGTGCAGAGGCTTACTCATGAAAATTCTCTCTGTGGGTGATGGTGTCTGCCAAAGAAATACTGCCTCGTGAATAGCAGAGGAAGGGCTAATAGTGCCAACCAGATGCAATTCGAGATGGCATTAATGTTCACACCGTGAAAGAGCGAAAGGGACGTATCGACTGTGAACCATAAGGCTATGGAGATCGCCAGACAGCTCCAAGACCACGGCTCACGGGATTTGAATGGGAAATGGGCCAGGAAGGCGATCAACAGTCCCCAACTGGCGACCATCGCACCCAACAGACCATACATCCAAGCTTGATAGGCTAGCACCGTTTCGGGAATGCCTTGCTCCGGCCAGAAGATCGCCGCAAGGGGCTGATTGAACATCACGTTAAACATGGGTGACTGGCCAAAAAATGCCAGCGTTAGCCCAAAGAGCGTAATTAAAAGACTGACTCCAAAGAGCCACTTTTGCCAAAAATTGAAAGCTTTCATCTTAAATATCCTCCGTCTAGCCATAACGGTTTCATGGAGAAGGGCTTGCCGTGCCCAGGATAAACCGTGTTGATATTCAAGCCCTTCAGTCTTGTAATGCTGCTCTGTGCTGCGACTGGATCGTCCATCAGCGACCAGAGTTCGGGCTTACGAATATTACCGAGTAAATCACCACAGAATCGGTCACTCGCGGCAGTCAAGATGCCAATGGCCCCCTTGGAGTGTCCTGGTAGATGTAGCACAGTCGCCTCCAAAGCATAGTTTGAGAGACTCTCACCCTCTTTCAGATACCAATCGAGAATAAAGCGATTGGATTTTCGCAGCCCGAACAACGACCCAAAGAGGGTTCTGATCAAAGGATTGGGCGGTTGGCGATTCCAGAACATATCCCCCTGTTCGACCATGCCCAAATCTCCATAATGGATGACAATTTCGGTGCAAACGACCAGTAATGAGGAGACTACCTATTCAGAAAGTAAGAAAAAGGTTTGAAGAATTTATGAAGGTAGCACTGGTTATACCAATTCACCTATTAGGTGACCTGCATAGCTAAAGCATCCAAGATATAAGAATATCCCGTGAGTGAAGCCACTACCTTTTGGGAAAGAGCATT
>JANQPU010000188.1 GCA_028285315.1 Acaryochloris sp. IP29b_bin.176 | reverse complement strand
ATGCTCTTTCCCAAAAGGTAGTGGCTTCACTCACGGGATATTCTTATATCTTGGATGCTTTAGCTATGCAGGTCACCTAATAGGTGAATTGGTATCAGTCATCCAATTAAATCCAGATATATAAAAACCAGTTTCATTAAGTGATGGAATTAAACCTGGCAAAGATTGTAGCTCTTCCAAATACATAGGCAGGCAATATCGTTCACCAAAAAGCTCACCAAAGTTGAACTTTGGGATCTCTTTCATACCCATGTCTATCCATTTTCAGTTCTTCAGAACCATAGGATTGAAATTCATCAATTCATCTATGAATTCAGAAGTCGTTGATTCTGAAAACAGTAATTCTTTCCACTTCAATTGAAAGGCTGCACTGATGTTAGCGACTTCCAGGACATCAATTTTTGTAGCTGCATATCTTACCATTGCAGCCGGGACACCAGGGTGAAAGCCACCATCTGTAATAAAGCATCTTCCTTGTCTTTCTAGCTCCTTGCGGAAAGAATTGAGGACTGATAATTTTGTAGGGGAAGAAAGTTGTACATCTAGATAGTCAATCCCTACTTCAAGAGCCACACTCACAACGTTGTAGGTATATTCGATGGTGCTTGATGCTACAACTACTAGATTTACACCTGTGAAAGCTACCTTTAAACTATTCGTATTAGCAGCATCAACATATTTGAATGACACCCGATCCGTATAGAATTCACTATTTAATTCAGTTGCTTTTTGCTCTGCTCGGTTGATATCTCTTCCCGCAATAACAAGCTCAACACTGCTTTCTTTTACCAGTGATCTAGCTATTAAAAAACCTGTATTACCATATCCTCCGAGAATTATTATTCTTGTTGCCATATCCAAGTCCTAATTGACTATCTACATGGAACGGGCTTTAGCATCAACATTAGGATTTGAATACATTTGGGAGTTGTGCCCATACGTTTCAGTTCTTGTTATTGATCTATTACAGTGACTCTGCAAACTGCTCCATATCAAATGGCTTGCCATGTTCGGGGCATATCCTATTGATAGTTAAGCTCTATAATCATTGAACACTAGCATTTTCAGCATCTCATCATCCATGCTAAGTCGCATCTTGGATTGAATGACAGGCATTGGTTTAGTCTACGTCGTACTAAATATACGTGCCAGTTACTTGCCAGCGAAACATCTGCCCTGTATTTTGGCAAACCCATCATGTACATACATTTAGTATTTTGTTGATTCCAGTGATATCGACTCTAACTAAGAGTGATGTGGAACTTGTGAGTCATCAAGTATTTGAACAATATAGTTGAGATTGCTATTGTGCATCCTTAATGTCCACACTCTATTTCACCATCGATTAGGAGCTGCCCAGCTCTCTTTGCAGAGCCATCTCCATTGACGTAGACATAGAGTGTAGCCGTTGTTATTCCGAGCTTCTGTGCTATCTCCCTTGCACATGCCTTCGGATCGCTCATGGCAGTCATTGCCATTTGAAGAGTCGTTTTATCCATCTTGCGGGGCCGCCCTCCCCTTCGTCCTCTAGCCCGTGCAGCTTGCAAGCCAGCTCGTGTTCGTTCAGCAATCAGTTCTCGCTCATATTCCGCTAGTGCTGCAAAAACTGCGAAGAACAAGCGGCCATTGGCGGTCGTCGTATCGATTTCCGCACCCGCACCAGTGAGAACTTTGAAATTTACTTGCCGCTGCCGCAGCTCATCCACGGTGTTGATGAGATGTTTCAAATCTCGTCCCAAGCGGTCCAACTTCCAGACAACTAAAGTGTTTTCGGGCTGCAATGCCTTAAGACAGGCATCTAGCCCTGGCCGTTTGGATGTCTTCCCTGAAACATGATCCTGGTAAATTCGATGCTCCGGCACCCCTGCCTCAATCAAGGCATCTGTTTGCAGATCCAGTAATTGAGACCCATCTGCCTTTGATACCCGTGCATAACCGATCAGCATAATGGTCTGTCCGTAAGCGCTAAAAAAGATAATCCCATAGGGTTTATCTAGCTTTGATTTTTAGACGGGTTTTCTTATGCTAATCACGACTCAATTCAGGTCAAAAGTCGGATGTAAGAAAAACGGTCGTTTTTTTTACACTTTGAGGCCAACAGTTATGGGAGGTTTCAGTGACCACAGAGGAAAAATTCTTAACCACGCGACAGCGCTATCAACCTATTGCGTTACCACAGAGCTTTTCTGAGGAGCAATTGGTCAGGGACTGGACGCTTTCAGAAAAGGATAGGGAGAAAGTCAACACATTCCGAAAAGTATTCCGTCTATTCATCGCCATCCAAATCTGTTCCGTTCGCCTCTATGGTCGTTTTCTCTATCAGGTTCATGATCTGTCTCCCCATATCATCAACTATCTAGATCAACAGCTCGCACTCCCCCCTTCTCTAGCAGTAGAAGTGCCCGAGCGTAAATCTACCTTTACGAAATACAGGCAAAAGATTCTGAAACACCTAGAATTTCAGAAGTTTAATAAGGCTGCCCAGGCAAAGCTCGCCACCTGGCTGGAACAGCAGGCCCGCCTGGGGCTATTGCCAGAAAAACTGTTTCAAGACGCTGAACAATATTTACTCACTCAACGCATCCTCCTCCCAGGACCTTCCGTCTTGGAGAGGCTGATTATCCATATCTGCTCTGAAGTCCATCAGCAGCTTTTCAAGTCTGTCTTTCAACACTTATCGACGGATCTTCGTGAGGCAATTGACCACCTACTCAAGGTGCCTGAAGGCAAACAGCGCTCATACTTTTACCATCTCAAGGCTTATCCACCAGCAGCAACTATCTCATCACTGCAGTCTTATTTAGAACGTTACCAGACGGTCGTGGCAACGGGGATCAATGATTTTGAGGAACGGATGCTATCACCGGCGTTCCTTGAGTATTTATTCAAGATAGCCAAGCAGTACAGCACAACCGACATTCAGCGATTTGCGGAGCATAAGCGCTACACCCTGATGGTCTGCTTTTTACTAGAGACGCGCAAAGTCTTGCTCGATCATCTGGTGAAGATGCATGACCAGTACCTGTTGGATCTCTGCCGAAAGGCCAAAAACATTTACGAAAAGAAGCATCGCGAATTACGCAAGCGACAGAAAAGAGCCATTGATGTCGTCCTAGAGACAAACCACTATCTGCTGGACTGGCCCAAAGATCAGCCACTCTACAAAAAGGAACTCTGGCAGTTGGTTGACGAAAGTAAGTTTCGCAAGTCGCTGGATGACTTGAGCAAGTTCAAACGGCTCGAAGAAAGAGGCTACGGAGATATACTCTTAGCTCGTTACCCCAGTTTGCGTAAATACTTTGCTCAGTTTATTCACCTCCCCTTTGCGACTGAGCATGGCAATGACCGTTTGACTGAAGCTATCGAGCTGATTCGCAAATTAGATGCTGGTGAGATTAAAAAATTGCCCCAGTCCGCACCCACTGGCTTTGTCCCCAAATATCTGCGCAAGGCTCTGAGAAATCAGGCTGGTACGCTCAATCGCAATGCCTGGGAGATGGGGCTAGCACTAGCGATCAAGGATGCTTTCCGCTCTGGTGATCTGTATCTACCCCAGAGCAAAGAGCATGTCTCCTTTTGGGATTTAATGCTGAGTGAAACTCGCTGGCAAAAGATACAGGCATCCGCTTTCGAGGAACTACAACAACCCCAAAAACAGGACGTTAAGACGATGCTTCCTCAGCGATTCCAAGACGAGATCGCCCTCGCAAACGAGAAATTTCCTGCTGATAATTTTGCTGAAATTCAAGATGGCAATCTCAAATTGAAACGCTATGACAAAGTGGCCGTGCCACCTTCTGTTTCCACGCTGCAAAAGCTGATGGATGACCGCTTGCCCTCCATCCGTATTGAGCAGTTGCTAATGGAAGTTGATCAGCTCACTCATTTCAGCCGTCATTTCACATCGATTCAAGGCCATCAGTCCAAGCCGAAGCATTTCTACAGAACCCTTATGGCTGCTCTGATTTCTCAAGCGACCAATCTCGGCGTAGTATCGATGAGTGTCAGCGTGCAGGGCACTACTATCGATATGCTCCGGCATGTGTTACACGATTTCATTCGGGAAGAGACGCTAACAGCAGCCAACGCAGAACTTGTGAATCAACATCATAAATTGCCCTTAAGTGCGGTATATGGATCTGGAACCCTTTCTTCATCGGATGCACAGCGGTTTGGTATTCGTGCCAGCAGCCTTTTGGCATCTTACTATCCACGCTATTACGGCTACTATGAAAAAGCCATTGGTATCTATACCCATCTCTCGGATCAATACGCAGTTTATAGTACCAAGGCGATTTCCTGTAGCCCGCGTGAAGCGTTGTATGTGCTTGATGGACTACTTGAGAACAATACGATCTTGAAGATTCGCCAGCATACAACAGATACACATGGGTACACCGAAATCATCTTTGCCCTGTGCCACCTATTGGGTTTCTATTTCATGCCGCGTATTCGTGATCTGAAAGACCAACAACTTTATCGAGTTGATAGAGAGATGAATCATGGGGTATTCACACCATTGCTGACGAAAACTGCCGATATCGACATCGTTGAAGAACAGTGGGAAGAGATGATCCGGGTAGTTATCTCTCTGAAAAAGCGAACAGCCCCGGCACATGTAATTGTTCAGAGATTAACCAATAGTTACCCTTCAGATAGGCTCTCCAAGGCATTTACCAATCTTGGACGAATTATCAAGACCGAATACATCTTGCGCTATCTTACCGATCCTAAATTACGACAGACGGTACAACTTCAACTCAACAAGGGCGAATACCGACACAAGTTGCCACGTCATATTTTCTTTGCGAATCAAGGTGAATTTACGACGGGGGATTACGAAGAAATCATGAATAAGGCTAGCAGCCTGAGTCTTGTTTCCAATGCGATCTTGTACTGGAACACTATCAAAATCAACGACCTCATCCAAGGTCTTAGGGCGCAGGGTGAGGTGATTGAAGAAGATGCAAAATGACCTGATCTTCGGCAGTTGTTTGACACCATAGTTCGGCAACGGATTGACCATTAGCTTCGGCACCCAATTGACACTTGCCTCGGCACTGG
>JANQPU010000057.1 GCA_028285315.1 Acaryochloris sp. IP29b_bin.176 | reverse complement strand
ATTGGTGGTATCTACAAACAGATAGGTTCGAAAACTAGTGAGCAAGGCTTCAAAAATGGCCACGCCTACCAGTAGCATACCCAAGACATTGAGCGTTCCAAGGGCCCCTTGGGATAAAACTTTGTCGATGATCACCTGGGTAATCAGGGGATTGGCTAACCCAAACAACTGCACAAAGAAGGAGGCAATCAGGACCTCAATCAAGACCTTACGGTGCTTCTTAATGGACGGCCAAAACCAGCTGAGGTTGAAGCGACTGTGGGGCGTTTCATGGGTGCGCTCCAGGAGCAGAACTTGCACCTTGTCATCAAAGGCTTCTAAGAAGCCGTCGGGGTGCTTGCATAGCATGGTTTGCTCTGGCACCGCAAATACAATCTCTTTGGCGCTGGTTGCGTATACCAGGGCGATACGATCCTGCCAGTTAACCAGTGCTGGGGTGGGAAGGCGTGAAAGTGCCAAGGCCGGAGTTTCCACTAACTGGGCCCGCAATCCCATCGACTCTGCGATCGCACCATAAACCGGCAATGAAATTCCTGAACCGTTCCGGTCCACCTGATTCTTGAGAATGCGCCGAATAACATCCTTACGAAACGGCAAATCGAGATGCAGCGCCAGCATCTGAAAACAAGCGAGGGGCGCATCAACAGGCCCCCGGCCCGATTTAAACGGAAACTTGCCATGTTTAGCGGGCTCATCATCAACCGCGGGCAGCAGGGTTGGTGCTTCTGGGATACCATCCCAAATATCTGGCTGAGTGGTAGCTACGGTGGGTTCTACCGTTGGTTGCCTGGCTTTTAGCGGTGTTAAACCAATGAGCCGCAGGGTCTCTGATCGAGAAACCCTGCCATTGAGCTGTTCTAGACAGGCTTCCAAGAGCTGGCCAATTTCTAGATCCGGCACAGAGCCCCCACTCACAAACCATTCCAAATTCGGTTGTAATTGGTTGATGGAAATCTCTCGTATTGCACAAGTTTGGACACAACTGTTGGGTAGCGTTTGTTCCGCTAAATGTTTGAGGTCTATTAAACCATCTGCCCTAGTCAATAACTGCTGGCCCAGGACATCAAAAGTTTCTAGAATACTAGGCTGCTGCTCATAAACTTGGGCAATGCTAGGCTCATGGCTCAACAACTCTAGAAAGGTAGCAGCGGGAAGCTTCAGGCCGACTGTTTCTACGGAGGCAATGGCTGTCTCGCAGGGAATTTGGCGCACCAAACTGATCCATCCCACAGCAGCTCCAGGGCCTAATAGACTGAGGGTTACCGGAGTCTCTGTCCGGGGATCATAGCCTAATAGCCGCACCTGCCCTTGATAGATGAGCGTAAAGTCTTGGGGCATGGCCCGGTTAGACACCAGCGGACGACCCATGGGATAGCGCAGCGGTTGAAACTCTTTCGCTACCGAAGATAAAACCGCTTCTGAAAGTTGATTAAAACCGGGGAGATCCTTAAGGAATGATTCCAGGGAAAGGATAGCTGAAGTCATGGTGTTTGCACAGAAACAGCAATAGAATCGTCAGATACTGCAATGGATTGCAGTTGAGATTGCAACCACTCCTTAAAACGCTGTTCCAACAATTGTTGTCGCAGGGTGTCATCGAGCTGGGCTGAGATGAACTTTTGCAGACTGACAATGACGAACCATTCACCTAAGCGAATGGGGGGGCGGACTTGTCCGGGTTGGGCACTGGTCAGAATTTGCACCAAGGTTGGATGCAGATTAGCAGCAGTCACGGGGCCAATTAATCCCCCGGTTTGCGCTTCGGGGCCTTGAGAATACTGTGTTGCGAGATCCGAAAACGCTTGTTCTCCCGCTTGCAAGCGGAAGTACAATTCCTGAGCCACCTCAGCGCTAGCGACTCGGATCAAGGAATAAACATATTGATCAAACTGCCCTTTTTGCTGGAGAAAGTCGGATTCGACCTGGTTATTCCAAGTTTGAAGTTTGAACTTGTGCAACTTCAACTGCCGTTGGGCTTGCACTGCCAACTGTTGGGGTGTCATACGGTAATGCTTTAACCAAGCCTCACGCCGGGTCTCGTCACCAATTTGATATTGTCGATAAAACTGCTCGACTGCCTGCACAATCTCTTCTTGGCTTAATTGCACGTCTTGAATGGCTTGGTCAATCACCAGTTCTTTCAGCAACTGAGGAAGAAGCTGATACTGCCCAAGCAAAGGAATTAAATCAGAGATTTGAACAGTTTTATCCACAATCGGCAGAGCAGAGATCATATCAAAAATACTCTTAATAGAGAGGGTTATTCAAGTCTATGGGTCAAGTTGGAGACTACTAAGAATAAAACAGATGAATTTGTGTATAAATGGAGAGTACAGTTACCATACCCTTCTTGCTAGGTAGATGTAACTTTCACAAAGCAGTGTCAGCCATCAAAGGAACGTTCGTGCAGTTATCTTTTGCGATATCAATCGATGGATTTATAAATTGAGTTTAGCTCTCAGCAAAGACCTTAACATCTAGTAAATTTATTTTTCAAGGCAAAAAATAATATTATTTTTTGCAATTTTTGTAGAACTGTATTGCTAATGACAACCACTTTTTAACTTCTATTGATATACTTGCGCTCCTCCTGATAAATAGCTGACAAAAATTACAGTCTTGGTACAATCATTTCTAACATTGTTACTATCTTGGATAAGAAGGCCCGCTGATATTGGTTTTCTAAGGTTTACGGCAAACAATAAATTCTATTTTTTTGTCAGAGCTAACAGCTCCAGAGATGAGTGATTGGAATAATGAACTATTTATCAGTGAGTGAGTGAATATTTATAGATCATCTCCCAAATGCATCGATTCAGAATAGTTGGCTAATCTGTTAGTAATCTTGATTCAGTGGATACGCCTGAGTTGGAATCGGAATTCTGCCTTGTTCAGACAAGCCAATTAACAGTGAAGAACATGTCTATAGCAATGCTAGATGATGTATGAGATTGTTGTGATTGGTCTTTATCATCCTTACCTAGCATGACAGTTACGCTGCAAGAGTTCATTCAGTCCAATCC
>JANQPU010000163.1 GCA_028285315.1 Acaryochloris sp. IP29b_bin.176 | reverse complement strand
CAGCAGGCCCGTGAGATTGCCCCCACACCCCTGATTCAATTTCAGGTGCAAGTGAGTCGATATGATCTACTCGTTGTGCAAAAAGATCCTGTAGCATCGCAGCTTTTTCAACAACTGCAGGTTCAAGCCCAACAGCTTCCCAGTAGCCGAGAGGGAATTTATGCACAACTCCACCTGATCGAAACAGTGTTGGACTCGGAGCTAGAAGAGCCCCAGACGCTATTGAACCTACTATCTCGAATTCAGGCCCAAGCTCAAGAGTTGGACGATCCAAATGCTCAATCCTACATCCTGGGATATCAGGGGCGAATGTATGGTCAAGCTCAACAATGGTCTCAAGCGGTATCTTTGACGGAACAAGCCCTACAGCGAGTGCAAAGACAGCAGGCTCCAGAGGTACTCTATCAACTGGCTTGGCAATTAGGCCGCTATCGTCGCCAGCTGGGCAATCGCCAGGGAGCGATTTCGGCCTATCACGATGCTGTTTCAGCGCTGCGTTCTCTGCGAGGAGACCTCCGCACAGCCAGTGACGATGTTCGCTTTACCTTCAGGGATGGGGTAGAACCCGTTTATCGGGAGCTGGTGGCCCTGCTGTTAGAAGGCGATATGACCCAGGCAGATGCAGCGAACAACCTGAAACAGGCCCGCAAACTGATCGAAGATTTGCAGCTCAATGAAATTCAGGATTACTTCCAGGATGCCTGTGTGCAGGCCCAACCTGTAGTAGCGGATCAGGTGGATCCGAAAGCAGCGGTGATTTACCCGATTGTCTTAAAGGATCGGGTCGATGTGATTGTCAGTATTGGCACTCAGCCTTTACGTCACTACAGCACCCCAATTGAGCCGGGGCAGGTGGATGCCACGGTGAATCAACTGCT
Organism: Acaryochloris sp. IP29b_bin.176; assembly: GCA_028285315.1. GTDB lineage: Bacteria > Cyanobacteriota > Cyanobacteriia > Thermosynechococcales > Thermosynechococcaceae > Acaryochloris. Next base: position 10,390 of record JANQPU010000163.1, on the reverse strand, counting down.
GAGATCCCTCACCACTCCCTTGGGGTCGATCCAAAAGAACAACCTGACCAAACTCCAACAGATTTATGACTGGGTCGTTGGTCCGGCTGCGGCAGATTTAGCCCAACAGGATATCGAGACGTTGGTGTTTGTCGCGGATGGAGCCTTGCGGACCTTACCCTTGACCACCCTCTATGATGGCGAACAGTACTTAATCGAAAAGTATAACGTTGCCCTTTCCCCTGGTTTAGATCTATTAGCACCTCGTCCACAAGACCGGGAGCGAGTGAAATTGCTAGTAGGGGGGGTGAGTGAGGCTCGGTCTGGGTTCCCCGCTTTACCCAATGTGGCCAAAGAAGTTGAGCAGATTACATCTCAGATCCCAGATCATGACGTGTTGTTGAACCAGGATTTGACGCGAGATAATCTGAATGATTACCTGACAGAGGTGTCTTCGGAAGTGGTTCATTTAGCCACTCATGCAGAGTTTGGGGCCAGTCCTGAGGATACCTTTATCCTGACTTGGGAAGGAAAACTGTCGATTCAGGCGATGGCTTCTTTACTCCGAAGTCGGAGTCGGACGTCTGAAGTGCCCATTGATTTACTGGTCTTAAGTGCCTGTGAAACAGCGACTGGCAATAGTCGGGCTGTCCTAGGTATTGCGGGTATGGCGATCCGATCGGGCGTGCGCAGTACGTTAGCGGGATTATGGTCGTTGGATGACGAAGCGGCAGCGGCGTTTATGGGCCATTTTTATCAGGCGTTGGCTCAACCGAATACAACCAAAGCAGCCGCGTTCCGTCAGGCACAGTTGGCATTGATGAAGGACCCCCAATTTAGAGCCCCCTATTTTTGGAGTCCATTTGTCTTGGTGGGTAATTGGCTTTGACAATGAGTTGGGCAAGACTGAACCAAGACCTGAACTTTTCTGAATAAATGGGGATTTTATCTGCAGCTCGGATCTTCGATAGTGAATCTAAGTGCTGTCCCCCCCAGCACAAACCCCTAGTTGCACTCTTTGGACTAGGGGTTTTTCTTATTTGCGTCGCCCTCGGCCACCAGCTTGAATTGGATTTGCTATCGCCTAATCTTAATGTCAAACCTGAAAGACATTCATTGTACAACTTGAACTCATTCCTGAATAAACCTGAATAAAACGGGATTTTATCTACTGATTGTCTTGGTGATAGTAGGGACATCACGGAAGCGACAACCCATAGACCCAGCTTCTAAGACCTAAATTCTTCAACCCAATCCATACAGGTAATTAATCATGACGACAACTACCCCCGCAACAAATGAAATCGCTCTAGAGCAAATTCAAGAAGCCCCCGAAACAGACCTCATCATTCCCGTGGACAACGCAGCAGCCCCTGAGCCTGCTGAAGTGTCACCTGAACCCCCAGACACGGCTGCTCACCCCACAGATTCAACAGAAAATCAAGACCCTACTCCCGAGCAACCAGACCATACTCAAGTCTCACCAGAGGTCATTCAACGAAGCCTACAGCTCTTAGGTGGAATCACCTGGTTGATGTTGAGATCTCCACTATACCGACACTGCACTATCGAGGAACTTGAAGCGAGAATTATTCCTAGTCTCACCCTCAACCAATTTCGCTATTACGAAGTTGGGGGTCAACCCATCGGATTTGTGAGTTGGGCTAACTTATCCGCAGAAGTAGAAGAGAAATACCAAACAGGCGGCTATCAACTGCTCCCGCAAGAGTGGCGAAGCGGCGAACAGTTGTGGTGCATCGATTTTATCTCGCCTTTCAACTATGACCAAGAGATATTTGATGATTTGAGTCAAAATATCTTTCCCCCAGGCACAACTGCCAAGATGCTCCGCCCTCAAGATAATGGTTCTCGTTCGATCGTTGAACTAATCGGTGCAAGGGAATAGTGACTGACGAATTCTTCTGGTTGAGACCGATTGACGAACTGTAATGTGTTCACGCTCTCTTCATGATTCACATTACTAGAATATGACCTCACCTCCTGTGGAATGACTTGACCTAAACTCTGGGTCACATTCCACAGAATTTTTCTATGGTGAAGCGGATCATGTGCGTTTACTCATTTCGGTGAACCCCTAAGTCCAACCTTCAAAGCTGGCCAATAATCTTAAAACAGTTTCTAGCAGGCTTATTAGAAAGAAGTATGCAGAATATCTTAATCAGATTTATCGGTGTAAGCCTATTTTCTGAAATCAGTTTTATTACATCATTTCTTGCGGGGAACACCTATTTCAGTTCAGAAGCAACGTGTCCAGTATCAAGAAAAGCGGTCCTAGAAGAACGGGTATTGTATCCCAGGTTTTAGTCATGAATGAGGCTCCTATGTTGCAGGGGCCTTTTTTTTAGCTCCTCAACATCCATTTCTCTATTAGCATTCGACTTACTGAACTTTTACCTGAATTTATCTGAACAAATCGGGATTTTTTCTGCTGGTGAAAATCGCGATAGTGGGTTCAATGGCGGAGGACATAACCGCTGAATACAAAACACTTGACACTAGTTTCTAAAAGGAGAAAGAAAAATGGCAATGTCTAATCGCAAAGTTGGCAAAAATGGCAAGAATACATACTATGCACAGTTGGATGATGCAGGTTCCTATACCCTTGGGCTTAATGGCACCTATAACGGTGCATGGGAAGTATCTAAAGATAGACGAGCGAAATCGGGTAGACGAGGATACCATCACATTGATTCCGTATGGAATTACTATTCAACAGTAAATGGCTCAAGTGGAAATGACGTAATCAAAGGTGTTAAGCAACAAGCTATTACTGGAAAAGTACACAAAGATAAGACTGTAGGAACCGCATCTTTCGATTTATATGCAGCAGAAACGTTTTATGGTCATGGTGGTAATGATAAATTATTCGGTTACGGTGGAAATGACACCTTAGATGGAGGAACAGGAAACGACACACTAGACGGTGGTTCAGGTGATGATGATCTACGTGGTGGAGCTGATAATGACTTGTTCCTCAACAGCAGAGGCAACGATAAGATCGACGGCGGAACAGGCTTTGACACCGTAGATTACACTAAGTATTCATATACTTATATTATGGGGGGTGGCTATACTGCGGATTTTGAAACGGAGACTTCAAATGGAATTAATCTTACTGCTCTCGATGCAACAACTTTAGAAGTTAGCGATGGTTTAGATTTTTTCGATGGTTCTCAATGGGTTCCTAGCAAAGATAAGCTAACCAACATCGAACATGTTATTGGTACAGTTCATGTAGATACATTGGATGCTAGCGGATATAAATCCAATATATCCTTTGATGGCGGCGTTGGAAACGATATCCTCACAGGGGGAGATGGAAACGATACCCTCAGAGGGGGAGATGGAACAGATGAGCTAAAAGGTGGCAATGGCAACGACACCATCTTCTCTGGAGATTTGAGCAAAGGCAGTTCTGATAAGCTCTGGGGCGGTGCTGGAGCAGACACTTTCTATATGGGTGAGATTACGAAATCTACCACAGTAACCAAGACTATACCGAATGAAAATACATCTGGCAACTGGGGGTTGGATGTTTTAGCTGATCTTGCTTTTGGCGCAGCGGTCGAGCTGATTCCAGGGGCCGGACTGTTTGAAAGAGTAGTAAAAAATGCCATTCCACAGGCAATTAATGGTCTGCATGCAACCTTGGATAATGATTGGAATAACCCTAGTATTGTCAAAGAAACTATTGCAGATGCTACTCAGTCTACTTACGCTGAGATTATGGACTTCAACCCACTAAAGGATGTTGTTATTATCCCCTTGGCAGCTGAAGGACAACCAAACGTTTCGTTAGCGGGTGACGTTGCAAGTGCTCTTACCTTTACCTACAACAACGGTAACGGACAATTTGGAGCACTGAATTTTGATCCCACCCTCAATCTCTCTAAAACAGCTAAACAGTTTTACCAAAATTATCTGATTGATTCAGCATTGATCATTGACAACAGTGGAGTTTCATATGGCGGTGGTGATAACTCTACATCACTAACCCTTGAGGATTCGGTTAAGACTGAGCTTCAAAAAATGAAAGGTCGTTTCATGATCTTAGGTGCATACAGCGGTCAGGTGGTTAAAGACCTCGCTTATATTGTTGATGACACTTTCTACGGTACTGACCGCAGTGATGTCTTCTATGGTTATGAACCAAAATCAGATAAAAAAGGTAGTCACTTTCAGCCAGAGAAATTCGAGTCTGAGACATTCTTTGGTTGGGATGGAAATGACCTCTTTTATGGTGGAAATGGCAACAACACATTCTTTGGTGGTGATAACTTAGGTACCGTTTACAATGACTCTGATACAGTGTCATATGCAGACGCAAACAATTATGGCATCGATGTTGATTTATCGGATGTAACAAATGGCGACAATGGAGACTACACCGAAGTTTGGAATGGCTTTGAAACCGACAATAACAACAGAGGCGTAGATAGGCTCTATGACATCGAGAATATTATTGGGTCCAAGTTCGTTGACACAATCATTGGCAATGAAAAAGCTAATACCTTTGCGGGTGGCAAGTCCGACGACACCTTAAAGGGTATGGGGGGCAACGATATTCTCATTGGTGGTCAGGGCTCGGATAACTTATGGGGGGGAGAAGGTAAAGATACGTTTGTGTTGACGGATCTGAGTAGACCAGATGTAGATGTCATCAACGATTTCGACGTGAACGAGGATACCCTCCAGATCAACACCCAAGACTCAATTAGCCTACAGAGCGAAAAAGCTGGTACAGGTGTATATGTGGACTCTCAGAAGGTGGCATTACTAAAAGGCGTTACCGCTAGCCAGGTTAAACTTGCTTCCTACAATATCAACGATGGAGCCCTCATTGGTTCAGACTGGAATCTCATCGGTGCGGGGGACTTTGATGGTGATGGCGATGATGATATCCTCTGGCAACATAAGGATGGTCTAGTGCATCAATGGAAGATGCAAAATGGCGACCGGGTTGCTAGTTCCAATTTGTACAATGGAGCCCTCATTGGTTCAGACTGGAATCTCATCGGTGCGGGGGACTTTGATGGCGATGGCGATGATGATATCCTCTGGCAACATAAGGATGGCCTAGTGCATCAATGGGAGATGCAAAATGGCGACCGGGTTGCTGGTGCCAATTTGCACAATGGAGCCCTCATTGGTTCAGACTGGAATCTCATCGGTGCGGGGGACTTTGATGGCGATGGTGATGATGATATCCTCTGGCAACATAAGGATGGCCTAGTGCATCAATGGAAGATGCAAAATGGCGACCGGGTTGCTAGTGCCAATCTAATATCTACTGAGCTAGTCAACTCCCTTGGCAGCGGTTCAACGTTCATCGGTGCGGGTGATTTTGATGGCAATGGCAGCGAATCCCTTCTCTGGCAACGGGACAACGGGCAGGTCTTTGCCGTAGACAACATCCATAACCTTGTTATAACTTGAGGCAGGTAAGGGGGCTTTGATGAAAAGCCTTCCACATAGGTGAGTTGGAATGACTTAAAAGGTTGGGAGTATCCCAACCTTTTTCTGTATCTACATTTGTTGATCATCCCAAACAAGAAATTGAATAAACACCTGAATAAACCTGAATAAAAGGGGATTTTATCTGCTGATGGATTTGGCGATAGTAAGAACATCAACGAAGCGATAACTAAAAAACACAGCTTCTAAGACCTCAATCTTTCAACTCAATCCGTACAGGTAATCAATCATGACGACAACTGCCCCCGAAATTGCTCTAGAGCAAATCCTAGAAGCACCTGAAATAGAACTCTTAATTCCCGTGGGCAACACAGCAGCCTCTGAACCCCCAGACTAGCTATCAGTGCAATCTACGTCACTCAAAGAACTGCTGATTGCGGAAGCATGAGGCATCTTGGGGCAAAAAAGCGTGCAACATCTCCAACTAAGCAGGACGAACCCCCTTTCCTCTCAGGGCAAGGTCATTCAAGTAACCCTCTCTATTAAAAGTATTTCTGACATGAACTCCGCTCAGCCGATCATGGATAACAAAGTTCAATCCGCTGAATTAATTCCTTTGCTGGGACAGTATCAGCTTCTCCCTCAATTGCTGAAAGAACTGATCATTGACCAAGCCATTCAAGAGGTGCCATTCAGCCCAGAGGAAAGGGTGCAAGCCGTTGAGCAGTTCTGTCGCCAACATCAAATCGGGGATGACACCCAGCGCGAAGCTTGGTTAAAGCATTACCGCATGACCCCTCAACAGATGGCAGCGCAAGCCCAACGGCAATTGAAACTGCAAAAGTTCAAGCTCCAAACCTGGAATAACCAGGTGGAGTCTGACTTTCTCCAACAAAAAGGACAGTTTGATCAATATGTGTATTCGCTGATCCGAGTGGCGAGTGCTGAAGTGGCTCAGGAATTGTACTTCCGCCTGCAAGGGGGTGAACATGCGTTTGCGGATCTCGCCACCCAATATTCTCAAGGTCCCGAAGCCCAAACGGGGGGATTGATTGGCCCCGTGACGGCGACCCATATGCACCCGACCTTGGTGCAACTTCTCACTAGTGCTCAACCTGGGCAAGTTCGCCCTCCCATTCGCCTCGGTGAATGGTTTGTCATCGTCCGTCTGCAAACCTTTATCTCAGCCCAACTGGATGCCCCGCTGCGACAACAATTGTTGGAGCAGCGTTTTAATAAATGGCTCCACAAACAGTTGGAATCGGTTGCAGTATCTGACACTTCTATTGCTGTTTCTGTGCAAACACCATGAATTTACCCCACTTATCCCTGGAATCCTTCCTTAAGGATCTCCCCGGCTTTGATCAACTTTCAGAAGCGGTTCTATCTGCGGTAGCGAAAGAATTTCAACCGCTGCGCTATCCGATGGGTCGTCCCCTCGTGTCCAACCGGGCCATGCCCCAAGACTTGATCCTCATCTATCAAGGGCAGGTGCGGCTCTTGGGCTATGATCCTCGCACCGATACGCCAGTGACGCTCAAACTATTGGGGCCGGGGGCTGCGGTCGGGTGGATCAGTCTCGTGCGCCACATCCCTTGCGAGACAGCCATTGCTTCAGTGGAAACCGTGGGTTTAAAGCTGCCTGCTGCGACCTTCCTAGAGCTGTTGCGCCATGAACCGAGTATGGCTCAAGTGTATGAGCAGCAGCCGAGTATCCTAGAAGTCTTTGATGTCCTCGGCCAACAGTTATTGCGCCGTGCGGATGGCTCTACGGACCTCAAAAATGCGGCAGAACGAGCGTTGCCAGAGAGCCTCATTCAAACTCGTCCCCTACGAGATATCTCCATTGATCAGTTACACCCCCATTTGGAATGGTTTGTCAGTGGAGGGTCCATTCCTGATATAGAGATAGGTCAACCCTTGGAAGCTTGCCTAGAACAGGTCAACGGCACCGTCTCTCGGTCTGAAACATTACGGTTGATTGGATTAACCCCGATCAAGGCGTATCAGTCATCGATTGAGCCAGTCGCTTCAAGTCCTCAATCAGAGGTTTGGGATGAAATCCCAGAAGCACCTACATTGCTGCCTGCGGTGGATGATGCCCCGGTTAAACATGGCAAATATCCGTTTAAGTCGGGTCGCGGTCCTGTTGATGCGCCCCTGGCCTGTTTCCAAATGCTGGCCTTGCATCTGAATTTGCCCTTTCGCAAGGATGTGCTTCGACGGATTCTCAAGAATCACTCAGAGCGGAATGGTCCGGGGATATCGCTGCCTGTCTATGGTGCGATTGCAGAATCGATGGGATTACGAGCCCAGTTAGTGGAAACCCCTGCCCCCGCGTTTTCTCGCCTGCCGACCCCAGCACTCGTTAACTGGCAGGACCGGATTGCGTTGGTGTATGAAACCAGCACGAAAGAAATTGTGTTTGCGGTGCCGGAGCAGACCTTGCTGCGCAAACATCCCGATGATTTCTTGGACGCCTTTGAAGACAAGGTGCAGGTGCTGCTGCTAGAGCGCACCCATGAAACGCCTCAAAGTCGGTTTAACCTGAGCTGGTTTTGGCCGTCCATTAAGAAGCACCGCAAGGTCTTGATTGAGGTGCTGATTGCCTCCTTCTTTGTGCAACTGTTTGGCCTAGCAAATCCGCTGATTACCCAGGTCATCATTGATAAAGTCCTATCGCAAGGAGCACTCGGCACCCTGAATGTCCTGGGGTTGTTGTTGGTGGGGGTCGCTATTTTTGAAGCCCTGCTCACCAGTTTTCGCACCTACTTATTTGTGGACACCACCAATCGAATTGATATGACTTTGGGTGCGGAGGTCATCGATCACTTGGTGCGACTCCCCCTGCGCTATTTTGATAAACGTCCTGTGGGAGAACTGGCAACCCGAGTTAATGAACTAGAAAACATCCGTAAGTTTTTGACGGGAACGGCCTTGACGGTGGTCTTGGATGCGGTGTTCTCGGTCGTGTACATCGTCGTCATGGTGTTTTACAGCTGGCTGCTGACGATTATCGCCTTGGGCACGGTGCCGTTGTTTGCCTTGCTGACGTTTATTTTCGCCCCAATTATTCGCCGTCTGACCCGGACCAAAGCGGAAGACAACGCCAAAACCCAGTCTTACCTAGTGGAGGTGGTCTCGGGAATTCAAACGGTGAAGGCTCAAAACATTGAGCTGAAATCCCGCTGGCAATGGCAAGATCGCTATGCCAGGTATGTCAGCTCTGGGTTTAAGGCGGTGGTGGCATCCACTACGGCGGGGTCCATCAGTGGCTTTTTGAATAAGCTATCCAGCCTCCTCTTACTCTGGGTCGGGGCCTATCTGTTTATTCAAGGGCAATTGACCGTGGGCGAACTGATTGCCTTTCGCATTATTGCGGGCTATACCACTGGCCCCTTGCTCCGATTGGTGCAACTGTGGCAGAACTTCCAGGAAACAGCCCTATCCCTAGAACGCTTGAGCGATATTCTGGACTATCCCCAAGAGGTGACTGAAGCAGATCGCGATTTGATTCCCATGCCCTTGATGCAAGGGGCAGTCAAGTTCGAAGATCTGTCCTTCCGCTTCAAAGACAGTGGCCCCATGCAGCTCCAGCAGGTGTCTTTGGAAGTGCCCGCTAAGACCTTCGTCGGGATTGTCGGCCAGAGCGGCTCGGGTAAGAGTACCTTGATGAAGCTGCTGATGCGCCTCTACAACGCCAACAGCGGTCGAATCTTGGTGGATCAGTACGACATTAGCAAGGTGGAACTGTATTCTCTCCGGCGTCAAATCGGCATGGTGTTGCAAGACAGCTTGCTGTTTGATGGCACGGTGCAGGAAAACATTGCCCTTTCCGCCCCCGATGCGACGGCGGAGGAAATTGTGGCCGCGGCGAAAGTGGCCTATGCCCATGATTTCATTATGGAATTGCCCCAAGGGTATAACACCCGTGTGGGCGAGCGGGGTTCGGCCCTGTCGGGGGGACAACGGCAGCGGATTGCGATCGCCCGCATGGTCTTGCAAAATCCCCAGCTGATTATTCTGGACGAGGCGACCAGCGCCCTCGACTACAACGCTGAACGCCAAGTCTGTCAAAACCTGGCAGAAGCCTTTGGCGACCGCACCGTCTTCTTTGTCACCCATCGCCTCAAGACCTTAGAGTCGGCAGACATCATTTTGATGATGGACCAGGGCCACCTGGTTGAACAAGGCACCCACGCAGAGCTAATGCAGCAAAAAGGCCGATATTACTGGCTATACCAGCAACAGGAGACTCAATCATGACCAGTATTCAAAACTTCGCGGCAGGCGATCCCAAACAATTGAATTCGACCCTCGTCCCCGAATCAGATCAAAACGTGCTACCCCTCACGAAAGCTCAGTCCAAGAAAGAAAAAACCTTTGATCGGCCTGTGATTCTTCAACAGTCCCCGGTCTGGTCAAGAGCGATTATCTGGGGAATTGTGGGGGCCGCGTCGGCTGCACTAGCCTGGGCCTGCTTATTCCAAATCGAAGAAGCTATTCCGGCAACGGGACAGCTCGAACCCAAAGGGACTGTCAAGGAGATTCAATCTCCCGTCGCTGGCGTGGTCAAGGAGATCAAGGTTGAAGAAGGGCAGCTCGTCAAAAAAGGAGAGGTTCTCCTCGTCCTGAATCGCCAAGGGACGCGGTCAGAGATTCAATCCCTAGAGCATCAGCGCCGCAATCTAGTACAAGTCAATGATTATTATCGTCAGCAGTTGCAGGGGCAATCCAATGCTCCCTTACCGGATGTAATTGATCCAGCGTTAATCAACTCTACTCGGGATCGTCAATCCCTCGTCGCTGAGAATAAACTATATCGGGCTCAGCTCAATGGCGCACAGGAATGGAGACATTTCTCAGCCGAAGAACGGCAGCGACTACAATCTGGCCTCACTCAAGGTTCGAGCAGTGTGGCTGCAGCGCAAGCGCGGATAAACCAAGCTGATAAACAGCTTCGTCAAATTGAAGT
>JANQPU010000034.1 GCA_028285315.1 Acaryochloris sp. IP29b_bin.176 | reverse complement strand
TACGAGCTAAGCGCTTAAGTCGTGTCCTAAATCCTAAATGTTTGCGCTCGATCTGCTGGGTTTTCCGTTTACCGATTTCATGCTGCTCTTCTGGGATGTGGCGTTCATATGCACCCCAACCATCCGTTCAGTATGTGTGAATCCCAAAGGGGTCGAGTAATGTCTTTAGCTTTTGGAATACTTCATCTTTGCGTCTTCCCAACACATACCCCAACACTTGACCACTACGTCTATCGAGGGCATGCCAGAGCCATCGTTGATTTTGCTTATTCCCCACAAAACTCCACATCTCGTCTAGTTCAGCTTCATCGACATCTTGTACTTCAATCTCATCAATGCGGAGTAATTCCACTTCTACCTGCTCTGGATGAAGGGTTTCCAGAAGTTTGTGATTGACTTGGCGGAGCATGGGGCCTTTTTTTAGTTCTTTGATCACGGTGTCAGTACTGATCTCCAGGACCCGAGCAATATCTCTAATGCCGCTGCCATTTAAGGTCATCTCCACAATTTTCTGTTTGACGTCTCTCAAGCATCCAGAGTAGGTATAGTCTCTAATAAAGGTTGTATGAGGGCAATCGTCATTCTGACAGCGGTATCGTTGTTTCCCTTCAGCAGACTTTCCATTCTTCACCACTTCAGTGCTATGACAGTGAATACATTGAACTGGAATCCAAACGGTCATTTAATTTTACCAAGAGACAATTTGAAATTAGATTATCATCCCTTAGCAAAGAAATAGCACTTCAACAGGTCTAGAACATGACCCTATCAGTAACTCGACAAAAATATTTAAGTTGTTGTCGTTTATATGTATTGCTCATCCATCAAGATTGCAAAACCCTTGTACTGATTAACATTTCCCTTAATTTGAAAATCCCTATCAGAGGGTTTGAGGACTTGGAAAGCTTGTTTAATGAGAATTCAACAAATTAGTTTTAAAATTTGGATACTTCATTGCCATTTGGATTGCTTTGGTTATCCTGTTCTGACAAACTCTATTGCATAAATCTCAATGGCTATTCAATCCCATCTAAATTTAAGCGATATTGTGGAACGATGCTTGGAGGTACTCCGCAAAGGCTAGAGCTGAAGGTTTTGCAGTTTTTCCTCCAGCGAGCAATGCGTTAACTTCGATAGTCCCGATTTCCCAACCTGTCAGAAGTTGAACGAGTTCACCCCTTTCAAGTTCTGCTCTACATCCCAACACAGCTGTGGAGATAATCCCCATTCCAGCCAAAGCAGCAGCCGTGGACGCCTCATTGACGGTTACCATAAGCTGACTGTCAATTCTTACGGACAAAGTTTTGCCATCTTTTTTAAAGGTCCAACCAGTCGAGCCCATACTTGACGGCCCAATAATCACTTTATGCCCTGCAAGGTCTGCAGGAATTTGTGGCGTTCCTGCCTTCGCCAAATATGCGGGAGAAGCAGCTATCAGGCGCGGTGTAATAGCTAGACGCCGTGCGACCATTGTCGAATCACTGAGTGGACCGAAACGCAGAGCAACATCAATGGCCTGGCTAATCAAATCTTGGCGGGCATCAGTTAGCACGAGGTCAACATTCAAGCCTGGATGTTGATCCAGGAAATCGGGGAGACGAGGAAGAATTTCGCGTACTGCAAAGCTCGTGGCAACACCGACTCTCAACCTTCCCTTCAACTTCCCATCGCCACGAACCTGATGATTAGCCTCTTCCAAAGCAGACAGAATCGCTTCTATTCTCGCCAGATAGTCCGCCCCAGCCTCGGTCAATTTCACCGTATGAGTATTTCTGATAAAGAGCGCCACCCCCAGTTCCTTTTCGAGATTGGAGATGATTCTGGAAACAGAGGGCTGGGACAAGTCAACCTCTTTACCGGCAGCCGTAAAGCTGCCAGTTCTGGCGACTCGGCAAAACAATCGCAAGGTCGAGATCCGATCACTCATTTGTTTTTTGAATAACTATTAGACATAAATCACCTCTACCAATCAACAAACAAATAAGCAATACTTAAAATTATAGGTAAAAGGTGCGGCTCACAGAAGCCTGAAAGCATTGGCAGTCTTCATCTGGAGGCTGAAGTAATCTTTCCTGTACAAAACTATAAAACCACAAAACAGAAATTATAATATGTCTTTGCAAAGAAACTCGACGCTTTTAAGGCAGGCTTTGAAGCCAACCAGGTGCCTACCGCAGAGAATGGTCGCCGTTCCGTCCCCCAAATTTTCATCAACGATCGCCACATTGGCAGCAGTGACGACCTGTATGCCCTGGAGCGTCAAGACCAACTGGATGAACTGCTGGGGCTCAATCGACTGTGATTGCCAGCTAACCCGCTTTGAAATACCCACACTATCGGGCCATTTGGTCCAGGAGATAAACCATGCCACATCCTATTAACCTGACTGAACAAAACGTTGCCATCAACGGCTACGATCCTGTTTCTTATTTCGTCGCTCATCCCGTTCCAGGCAGTTCAGATATCACCTCAACCACGGTGATGCAACCTACTACTTCGCCACCCCCGAAAACAAGGCCACATTCGAAGCTAATCCTGAAGCTTATATTCCTGAATACGGCGGATTCTGTGCTGTTGCAGTTTCAGAAGGTAAACTTGTTCCCATTGATCCAGAAACCTATAAAGTAATTGACGAAAAGCTGTATCTCTTTTACAACGGTGAGCACGGTAACACCAAACCCCAATGGGAAGCGGACGAAGCCACCATGAAAGCCAATGCTGACGCAGCATGGGCCAAAGGGGACCTTATTGTCCCTGAAATGTAGCCATTCGGTGTGCGCATAAGAACGCACCCCGACCTGCGTGTCTTAAAGAAAACGTAAATACTCTAGATTAGATCGAAACTATGCACTTTGATGTCTGACTCAAGAGGATGAAATACCTTAGCTACTGTCCAGATTGGTCTTCAGCGATGTTATAGAAACTACTATGGTTAAAGACTTGAGAAATTACGATTCCATGGGTGTTGAACAACTATTCGATCAGTCCGATCCCCTCAATGCCTCTTTGCCCTTCAGCATTATCACGCTCAACTGGCATTTGCTCAGTGAAAGTTATCTTTAGGATTGGTTTAGAGCAATATCGTTTATCAGCCAATTTTGAGGCTAAATTCCATATAAATTAGGTAACAGAACCAATGAGCGAATTACAAATATAGCGACCAGATTTCCTTATTTAACAATTCAAAAGGTAGTAATCCATATATTGATCCAAAACGGGGCATTATATTTTTTCTCAAAAAAAGCAATTGCACTTACATTGTTTCAATTAATTCGCTGTATTGAATCATACCAATAATGTTTATTGTCATTCATAAAAAATTTAGATCCATAGGATTCTGATCAAATTTTCAATATGATTAATTAAAGCTCAATTCTATATTGAATTGAATAAGTACCCGAAACTTTAATTTCTTAAAGAGTGTTAGAGGATTCTTTCTTATCAATCATGGTCTAAATTCTTAAAGTATTTCTATAGTTTAATATTTGTTTTATTGATAATAGATATCCATCACATCAATGACAGCATGAATCAAAAAAGACGAGAATGAACAAGAAATAAAAACTGGCTTGTATATAGTTTAGAAATATAAATAGAAAAGTCGTTTTTTACCCAGTAAATGGTAATGACCGAAGTGAGGTAACTCATTCCAGGAAGGGTGAAGTCCTCCACAATTGAACAGAGCAATGGATAGAGATTGTTTAATTTCAAAGACATCTCAGCAAGGTGGAATCCATCATTAGTAACTCAGCAAATGTATTGCATAAATGGGCAAGTCGAAATGATTGAATCTCGCTATAGTGGCCTTTCTCGGATGATCATGTGTGTTGGCCTTTTTGCGATTACCCTGGGAGGATGCGGCAGCAATGATGGAACGAGTCAGCCCCAGGCAATCGCTGTTAAATTAAGCACAGTAGAATCTGACACATTGCTTGACAGTAGTGAATTTATCGGAACCTCGACGGCCCGAGATCGCGTCAGTCTGGCCCCTCGTATTGACGGTAGGATTTCGGAGATTTTTGTCAGACAGGGCGATCGTGTCCGTCGAGGTGACAAGATTGTCCGCTTAGAGCCCACACAAGATCGCGAAAATGTGAACGCAGCTAGCCAAAGTGTCAACGTGGAGCGGGCGCGATTAGGGCAAGCAGTGGCTGAACTAAGAACCGCCCAAGCTAATCGGGCTGCAGCTGCTGCTCAGGTCAAAAGTGCTAGGGCCGATCTCCAGACGATAGAGGCTGAAGTAGAGCTGGCCCAGATTAACCTGTATCGCGCTAAAAAGCTGGTTAAGGATGGGGTGCTCCCCCAACAGAACTTGGACGATTCGACACGGGATCTGAAAACAAATATTGCCCAGCGGAACTCTCGGCGGGAATCGCTGAATGCAGCAATTGAGTCCCTACAGGCAGCTGATCAGCAGGTTGATCAAGCCCAGGCCAATGTGGACAGCCAAAAAGCCGCGATTGCTCGATCTAAGGCTGAATTGAGAGCAGTGGGTCAGAACTTGGAGTTCAATACGATCCGTGCCCCAATTGATGGTGTGATTGGTAGCTTTGATAGCAAGAAAGTGGGAGATTATGTCAGCGTGGGGGAACAACTGACGACATTGACCAATAATCAGACGCTTGAGCTTAATATTAATATCCCCATCGAAAATCGCGATCAGCTAAAGCGGGGATTGGCGGTGGAAACGATTGGGAACAATGAGCGCCATATCGTTAGGGGACAGATAAACTATATCGCTCCCCTCGTTCAGCAAAATGCCCAATCGATTCTGACCAAAGCAACTTTCCCAAACCAACGTCGCCTCAGAGATCGGGAGTACGTGAGGGTTCGAGTGATTTGGAATGAAAGGCCAGGCATATTAGTCCCTACTACTGCCATTTCCACCCTAGGTGGACAAAGCTTTGTATATATTGCCCAAGAGCAAAGTACTCCATCTGGTGAGCGGTCAATGATGGTTCGACAGCAACCCGTCCAACTAGGCAAAATTCAGGATCAAGCCTATCAAATTCTGTCTGGTATCAAAGTTGGAGATCGCATTGCCACTTCCAATATTTTGAGCTTGAAAGACAATACGCCGATTACGGACGCAGAGAGGGTGGGACGTCTGGAATCCAAGATTCAGAAGAAACAGGGGATTCATTAATGCTGATTTCTATCTCTAGCCCCTTTATTAAACGCCCGGTATTAACTACGGTTTGCACCATTGTGATTGTGCTGCTGGGTGTCATTGCGATGGCCTTGTTGCCGCTCGATAAACTGCCCCAAATTGCTCCTAAACAGATTGCAGTCCGAGCCAACTATGTGGGAGCAGACGCCAAGACTGCGGTCGATAACGTCACTACCGTGCTGGAGCGAGAGATTAACGGTACAGAAGATGTCAAGTGGATGGCTTCAAGTACGGATAACACGGGCACTGCCACCATAAACGTATCTTTCCCTGTGGAGAAAGATACCAATATCTCTCAGGTTCTAGTTCAAAATCGAGTCGCTCAAGCTCAGTCAGAACTCCCACCCAGTGTTATTTCTACAGGAGTGACCACTGAGAAGGAATCACCCAGCCTCACGCTAGTGTACTCACTCTATTCCGAGAAAGACGAGGCCGGAAACTACTATTACAATCCCCAGTTTCTGTACAACTATCTGGATCGGTATCTGTGGAATGAACTCAAGCGAATTGAAGGGGTAGGCAGTTTGAGAGCCTTCGGGGCTGCGACTTACTCCATGCGGCTATGGCTCGACCCAGATAAGCTGGCCGCTCGGGGATTGACTGCTTCTGATGTTGTTAACGCAGTTCAGACGCAGAACTTTGAAGTGGGGGCGGGTGGCGTGGGTCGACAACCCGGACTACCCAAGCAGCAATTTGAGTTGCCCTTACGAGTCCTAGGGCGGTTCACCACCGTTGAGGAAGCTGAAAATATTGTGGTCCAGTCAGAGGCTGATGGCACGCTGATCAAGGTCAAGGATGTGGGACGGGCCGAACTCGGGGTGGAGGACTATTTCTCCCAAGCTGTGTTTGATGCTAAGGATCCAGCGGTCGGATTGATTGTCTACCAACTTCCCGGTACGAATGCCCTTAATACGGCTGAGCTGGTCAAAGCCAAGATGGCAGAGTTGTCAGCGGATTTCCCCCGAGGGCTGAAGGCTGAGATTGCCCACGACAACACGCTATTTATCAATGCGTCGCTGCGTGATCTGTTAGTGACCCTAGCCCAGGCAATCGGGCTGGTCGTCCTGATTATTTTCATCTTTCTTCAGGACTGGCGGGCCACCTTAATTCCGGCAGTCGCGATTCCAGTGGCACTAGTGGGGACAATGATTGCGCTGTTGGTCCTTGGCTTTACCCTCAACCAGTTGACGCTGTTTGCCTGCATCCTAGCCACGGGGCTAGTGGTAGACGATGGGATTGTGATCGTAGAGGCCGTGTCGGCGAAGCTGTCCCAAGGGATGCATCCCCGACAAGCTGCGCTTGACGCTATGGACGAGTTAGTGGGAGCCGTGATTTCCACGTCTGTCGTCCTGATGGCCGTGTTTATCCCAGTGACGTTTTTCCCCGGAACAACGGGGATTGTGTATAAGCAGTTTGCCTTGACCATTGCTTTTGCCGTTGTCTTCTCCACCTTCAATGCTCTAACCTTTTCCCCGTCCATGTCAGGGGTCTTTCTACGGCGGGCAGAACCTGTGAAGGGTCCATTAGGTTGGTTATTCCCCAGATTTAACCGTAGCTTTGACTGGCTCAAGGATCGCTATCGCCAGCTGATCGAGTTTTTCACCCGCATCAAACCCCTGATCATTGGCATCTTTGTAGCGGGCCTCGTGCTGACGGGCTGGATCTATCAAACATTGCCCCAGGGATTTGTCCCTGAAGAGGACCAGGGCTATTTCTTCGTCATCATCGAAGGTCCACCAGGGGTGTCATTGAACTACACCCACAACATCACCCAGCAGGCCGCTCAAATGATGATGGATTACGAGGAAGTAGAGCATGCCATGGGGTTATCGGGCTTCTCCTTTGATGGTCTCAATAGTAATAAGGGCGTCATGTTTGTCAAGCTCCATCCTTGGAACAAGCGCCCCCAAGAATCCAGCTCTATTTTTGGTGTTTTACAGCGAGCGAATCAGGAGTTTCAGCAGCAGATTGATGGGGGGCGTGTGCTTGCTGTTAATGCACCTGCCGTTGATGGTCTCAGTAGCTTCGGCGGTTCAGAAATTTTTATTGAAGATCGCCAAGGACGCGGGATGGAGGCCCTGATTGCCAATACTCAACAGGTGATCGCTGCTGCCAATCAACGGCCAGAGGTCGCCCTGGCCTTGACGACGTTTACCTTCGACAGCCCGATGCTGGAAGCTGAGATTGATCGCAACCGCGCGAATGCCCAAAACGTCAGCGTCAGTGAAATTCTCAGTACGCTGCAGACCTATCTGGGGTCTAACTTTATTAACCAGTTTGTGCTGGATGGCCGTCTCTACCGCGTCTATGCCCAAGCTGAGGCTGCCCGACGCCAAAGCCCAGAAGATATCGATAGTTTGTATGTGCGATCACGAACGGGTACCCTCGTACAGCTCAGTAATCTGATCAATACACAGCAAATTTCTTATCCCCCCATTGTCAACAACTACAACGCTTATCCTGCGATTAAGGTCAACATCGTTCCAGTACCTGGCTATAGTTCAGGGCAAATCATTCAGGCCATGGAAGCAGTAGCTGAAGACACCCTGCAGCCTGGTTTTGACTATGAGTGGACCAATACGGCTGCTGAGGAGAAAACGGCAGGTGGAGCTGCTCCGGTGGTATTTGGTCTTAGCTTTATCATGGTGTTTTTGGTTCTAGCGGCCCAGTACGAAAGTTATATCGATCCGCTAATTATCATGCTTTCAGTACCCCTAGCAATTCTGGGTGCCCTGGGTGGCATTTGGTTTAGGGCCACCTTCCTACAGGCAGGCGGGGTATGGCCTGTCCTCAATAACAACATTTACGCTCAAGTGGGCTTAGTAATGCTGATAGGGATGGCGAGTAAAAATGCCATTTTAATTGTGGAATTTGCCAACCAAAATCGCGACTTGGGCATGAAGATCCGGCAGGCCGCTATTTTTGCTTCAGAACAACGGTTTCGAGCGATTTTAATGACTGCGGTTTCAACTCTAGCGGGGTTCATCCCTTTGGTGATTGCCTCTGGCGCAGGGGCTGTCAGTCGCTGGTCCCTGGGAACGGTTGTTTTTGGTGGCATGTTGGTTGCCACAATCTTAAGTCTGATCTTCGTACCCATTCTCTACATCGTGATTAAAAACCTAGAGGAAGACCTCCTTAAGGGAGGCCGAACAAGCCAGAAAGATCTGCAGAGGCTGACAGAGAGGCAATCAGATGGCGGTGCTGAGGTCAGCAATATCCAAAGTCAATCGGGAGAGTAATCGTGTTTAAGGACTGGACGCTCAATGACTGGATGAACAATGGCTTATTTTTCGCCACCATCATCATGCTGATCGGCTCATTTATTTTTGCCTAAACAGGTGGTATCAGACATGAATTTTAGGATGTTGATCTTTTCCGGTGTGATGACGGCACTAGCAGGTGCCGTCCTAGGTGTTGTCGTTGGTCATGTGAGTCCGATGAAGTCTCGCAGACCCGTCATTATCGTGGTGGGTTCAACACTAGGATTTTTGATCGGTACAGGCTATGAAGCTGTTCAACAGCACAAGGATGATGAGACAGATGAATAAGTTAAATTTCACGGCGGTTCAGGAAACACCACATGCTGGATCGCTTTTCCTAATTTTGCGATTGTTGTTGGGCCGAAAAAAAGCTGCGGGACTGGCTATATTGCTGCCCGGTTTCCAGGTGCGAAGACCATCAAGGCATTCAATTCGATCTACTCCAACGTGCTTGAAGAGCAATCATTCCAGTCCGGAGATGCTCCCATCGCAGTTCAAGTCTGCTGCTAGGACGGACAGGCCAAAGCAACTGACACGCAACTCATTGAGAAAATTGGCTTTGCTCCGCAAGATCTTGGAGATTTAGCGGATGACACCCTGCTTGAGCCTGGGGCACCGCTTTATAACAAGAACCTGCTGCTCTCAGGAGCTAAAGATATTTTGCAACTGCTTCGGCAAGCAAACTGGCATGAAAAAAACACCACACGCTTTGCCCTTGCATCCCCACAGGCAATTAAAGCTTTACGTAAGTACCTCATTTCGACCTGTACACCTTATTTTTCAGTTTAAGTGTTCATCATGATCGAGCTTCCAGTCCTACCTTTACTCTCACAATGGCCTCAATCCGTTGTCCTGTCGGTAGTAGAATCAGACGAAAGCTTTACCAAAGCGGTCACGGCGTCTTTACTAGTGACAGCAGGTCTGGTTTTCCTCCTCAGTGTCCTCCTTGGAGAACTCTGCACCCGACTTAAGCTCCCCTCAGTGTTGGGCGACTTAGCCACTGGCATGATCCTAGGGGGCTCTGTTCTAAGTATCTTGGTCTTTGCAGAGGTTGATCAAGTTGCCAATGGTTCAATGCTTCATCTGCTTGAACTGGTGACAGGTGCACCACCCGATACGGTGATGAATGCCTATCAGTTTCAGATGGGAGAATTCATCAATAACAGCGCCACCATTGGTTTGTTGACACTTCTGTTTGTCACTGGATTAGAATCCGATCTAGAAGAGTTAATTCGCGTGGGTCCACAGGCCGTTGCCGTGGCGATAACGGGCGTTTTTCTACCGCTGATCGGGGGTGCGATCGCACTTATCTATGTTTTTCACATTCCCACCATTCCTGCCATTTTTGCTGGGGCAGCCCTGACTGCTACCAGTATTGGCATTACCGCCAATGTCTTGCAGGAAATTGGCCATTTACAATCTGATGAAGGGCAAGTGATTCTTGGAGCCGCTATTCTCGATGATATTCTGGGAATCGTGGTTCTGGCCCTGACGCTGAGTCTCGTGGAAACAGGTTCCATTGAGCCGTCAAGTTTGATCCTGCTCGTGATCAATGCTGCCGTCTTTGTACTGTTAGCAGTTCTGCTCAATCGCTATTTCTGCCCTGTGTTTACGAAGAATATTGAGCGATTTGATAACCCGGCAGCGTTACTGCTGTGCTCCTTTGCCTTTTTGAATATTTTGGCATTACTTGCGATTGCATTCGGCCTCGAAGCCCTCTTAGGTGCTTTTGCTGCAGGACTGGTTTTAGGCGGCACCAGTCAGAAGGAAAAACTGATGCGATTGGTACAGCCCTTCGTTTTCGCTTACACAACCATTTTCTTTGTCACTATTGGCGCTAGCGTCAATCTGAACGTTCTGAATCCATTGGTGCCAGAAAACCGAGAGGGGCTGGTGATTGCTGCCTGTCTGATTGCGATTGCCGTGATCGGCAAAGTTATAGCGGGCTTTACCGTCTTTGGAGATAAACCGATTAACCGACTGGCCGTGGGGACAGGTATGATTCCTCGGGGAGAAGTGGGCCTGGTGTTTGCGGGGCTCGGAGCATCCACCGGGGTTCTATCTGAGTCCCTGGATGCGGCGGTATTGATTATGGTCGTGGTCACAACGTTGATAGCGCCGCTCCTGTTGCGATGGGTCTTCCCTTCCCAACCCGAAATCTTAACGGCAGACACTGCCAAACGCTTGGCAGAAATAGAGGAAGCGGTAGGAGAAAAGTTTTGAGAATGATTGATGTCCTGTTTACAAGATAAGGATTAATCCCATGAATGACGCTGAAAATGCCTTAAGTGGACAGCTTGCTGCGATTCAGGCTCAACTTCAGCAACTTGGAACCCAGCTAAATGAAGTCCAGACGCAGGTTTCACCCCTGCAGCAGTTATCTAAGCAAGTGACCCAAATTGAGCAACGTTTGTTGGCTGTCGGCGATCTCTATCGTTATAAACAGCTTCAAGACCACCTGGCTGCCCACCGTTGGTATGAGGCTGATCAAGAGACGATTCAACTCATACAAGAGATTGAAGGAGTGACAAATCTAGAACAGCTCACTCCCGATGGCATTCGTACGTTTCCCTGTGGTCAACTTCAAGTCCTGGATCAACTCTGGCAAAGTTACAGCGAAGAGCAGTTTGGTTTTAGTGTACAGGTCCGTATTTATCAAGAGGTGGGCGGTACGTTTGACACGACGATCGCTCAAGATCAAAAACTAGTGGAGCAATGGGGAGAGCGCCTCGGCTGGCGAGAGGGCGATCGCTGGCGAAAATGCAGCGAACTGGATTTTTCTCTGGAGGCACCCTTAGGCTGCCATCCTTCTGGTTGGTGGAATTCGCCCTATGGGTCCAAAATGACCAATTACTTTTTGGGAAGATTACTAATGTGTGAGCTTTAGAGCTGATATCTAAACAGAATATAGAGTCGTCAATCGATGCATGAGCAGTCGACTAAACGACTCTGTACTTGCAGTACAGAGTCGTTTAATTTTGAGCTATGTGAGCTGATCTGCAATTCCATCGTTCTGCAAATTGAGCAACAAACACAGCCGCTCCAGGAATTTGCAGAACTCAGTCAAGATTTCAACTTGTCTTAAGCCTTGCCCGCAAGGTCATAAAACTGAGCCATGAACTTGCGATCAATGTGATCTTTCCATTTCCACAGTATCGGAGATTCCCATCCTAATGGTAAAGGCCCCCAAGACATCACCGCATTTCTATCTCCGGTACTGATTAAACCTAAGATCTGACGCTGAGGGCTAAATGGTTTGAGAGGTCGCTGTGCCAGAAATCGGCGTAAGTTTTCAGTCAGTGGCTTACCCTGACGGACTGCAAATACACCAGCCTTGGGACGAGGTGTCTTCACCATCGCTGCGATATCGCCTGTTGCAAAAACTTGGGGATGCGAACAAGATTGTAACGTCGGTCCTACTTGAATGAAACCACTCGGATCAGTTGCCAAACCTGAGATTCGGGGCCATTCAGGCGCGGAGGCACGGGTGACCCAAAAAAGAAGATCACAGGCTAGCTGGAATCCAGATTCGCAGGATAGTATTCCATCATCGACCGATGTAACCGTCTCCAATAGGTGGAGCTGTATTCTACGCCGCTGTAAAATTTGTCTGAACCTTCGTTGTACCCAACGGTTATGTCCTGTCATCACCTGGGAACCGCGATGAAACAGATGCAGCGATATAGGAAAATCAGCGATGACTGCCTGTCGGACGATGTGCTGGAGCTGATACTGAATCGTGAGTGCAAGCTCAACACCTCCTGCACCTCCACCGATTATGGCAAGAGAAAGAGGCTGAGCTGGATTCCGTTTCACGACATCAATGAGATGCTGCCACTGGGCCAAAAACTGAGACCAAGGTTTAACCGGCACGATAGTTGCCTCTTTCCTTAATAGGGGTGGCAATTCTGGCGTACTGCCAATATCAATGGATAAGACATCGAAGGGTATGGGTGAATGCTGGGCA
The DNA here is from genome assembly GCA_028285315.1 of Acaryochloris sp. IP29b_bin.176. Lineage (GTDB taxonomy): Bacteria > Cyanobacteriota > Cyanobacteriia > Thermosynechococcales > Thermosynechococcaceae > Acaryochloris. Next base: position 486 of record JANQPU010000034.1, on the reverse strand, counting down.
CAGATCACATGCTGCGACTCTAAATCTAATCGGATCGCACGATCAACAATGAACCGTGCCTGGGCTGCTTGGGCAAGCGGCCCCAAATCAATGTGACAATCTTCATAGGTGTAGTGTCCAGCCACATATCCCGGCAACATCCCTGAGTAGGGTGTGTCAGTGCCAGCACTCAGTAACGACAGTCGTGCTCCTGGAATAGGGCGCATCGACAATTGGCGCAGCGCGATCGCATGACTATGGCCGCCACCAATAAAGACAAGTTCTTGTGTTTTGGATGACTGCTTCAAAACTCTCTGGGCCATAATTTACGACTGTTGTTGCAGGAATTTGGGATCTAGGGTGTGTTGGAGGCATTAGAGATAGATTCTTTTAAGAGACCAGTTCCATGATTGGATTTGCTTCAGAAGCTGATAGTTAAAAGGAAGCAAAGTTCTGCTCTAGACTTTTGGGCGAACTGAGGAAGAGCGCTCCTGTCTGTTGCGACAT
>JANQPU010000024.1 GCA_028285315.1 Acaryochloris sp. IP29b_bin.176 | reverse complement strand
ATTGCCCTACATCAGTTTCTGAATTGCTTTATCTCAGAAGCTTATGATGCTGGGGCTTCCTTATCTTCACGGCCTCTCAATTAAGTCGCACATCGCCTATCCTCCCTCTCTCACACCGTTTGAGTAATCACTTCAAACTGGTGTCTGTCTGTAGAGTTTCAATCACTTCTTGACACCAATCGATCCACTCTTGTTCGTATCGAATGCCCCGTCTCAGGGTCAAATACCGAAACTGCAATGCTGGCTTTGGGGCTTCTAACTGTTGAAAACACGCTTCTTTTTCTAAATAGCGGTCCAACTGTTGCTGATGTAGGGCTTGGCGAGCTTTGATTTGTCTAATCAGGAGGGGACGAGGGACATAGGGACCTGCCAATACCTTCACCAGTAAATCTTCTCGAATGGGCGTGGGAGTGGAAGGCTGAGTATACCAGTCCAGCAGCTCTTGCTTACCCGCCTCTGTGATCTGGTAGAGCTTTTTATCCGGTTTGCCTTGTTGAGGAACCAGCTCATAGGTGACCCAGCCTTGGGTTTCTAGTTTGGACAACTCTCGATAAATTTGCTGCTGACTGGCTTTCCAAAAGCAGCTCACCGATTCCTCAAAGCGTTTGCTGAGGTCATAGCCGCTATGGGGGGCCTCAGATAAAACCGTCAAAATCGTGTGTGCAAGCGTCATGAAATGATGGTGGGGTGGCATTGACATACTCAATTTGTTGAGTATAAGCTATCGATCAATACTCAACAAGTTTTATACCAACAAGTTGGATATAAACGATGGCTCAATCCTCTCCTCCGTTACCCAAGCGCACCCAGCCTTTCTTCAAGTCCCTCTATTGGAAATCGCCTCGCACGCTAGGGTTCATGGTCTTAGTCATGGGTGCGGTGGCAATAGGAGTGAAAACCTGGGGAACACCCCAGAATGGACCTGCCCCTAAGCAGGCCATCTTGCCCGTGACGACACTATCGCTTCAGCCCTCAACTTCCTATGAAATTCAGCGGACCTATGCAGGGGAAGTCTGGGCAAACCGCACCAGTGAATTAGGGTTTGAGTTGACTGGCACCTTGATTGAGATTGCTGTGGATGAAGGGGATTGGGTGCAGCAAGGAATGCCCCTAGCCCGTTTAGATACTCGCAGCTTAGCCGCCCAACGCCAGCAGCTTTTAGCCCAAAAAGCCCAAGCCCAAGCCCAGTTTCGAGAGCTAAAGACCGGGCCTAGAACAGAAGAGATTGGCGCTGCTCGGGCGGCGGTTGAGGACTTAGGGCAGCAGCGCTTACTGGCTGAACAGCAAAGCAAACGCCGCCAAGCACTTTACGAGCAAGGGGCCATTTCCCGCGAAGCCTTTGAAGAACGATATTTTGCTGCTCAAGCATTGAAAAAACGCCAGGGCCAAGCCCGTAAGCGGTTAGAGGAGCTATTAGCGGGAACGCGGGTGGAGCAGGTGGAGTCGCAGTCGGCCCAGCTAGCCGAAATTGATGCCCGCCTGAAAGCGTTAGATATTCAGCGGTCTAAAAGTGTGCTACGGGCACCCTTTACGGGGCAGGTCGCGCAGCGCCTTGTGGACGAAGGGGTGGTCTTAAATGGTGGACAACCGATTTTGCGATTGGTCGAAACATCAAAGATCGAGGCCCGGATCGGTATTCCTCAGGCAATGGCGAGTCGTATGCAACCCGGTCAGACCTACCCGGTGCAAGTGGGCGATCGCCGCTACAAGGGGCAGGTAAAAACGCTGCTGCCGGAAGTGGATAACCAAAGTCGAACGGTGATGGCAGTGTTGACGTTACCTAGCGATGCCGCAGTCTCAATGGGGCAAACGGCCAAGCTGGCGTTGTCTCAACGGCAAACTCAGTCGGGATTTTGGCTGCCTTCAACGGCGGTGATTGCGGGAGAGCGGGGCTTATGGTCAGCCTATGTCCTTAAGTCTACGGACCAAGATCAGGTGTTTAGTGTGGCCCGGCGAGATCTAGAAGTGCTGCATACGGCGGGCGATCGCATCTACGTTCGCGGCATGCTCAATTCCCAAGAGCAGGTGATTGCCAAAGGCACCCACCGCTTGGCTCCAGGCCAACTGGTGAGAATTGCCAACGCCAAAAACTAGCGCGATACCAAACGATACCGAGGCCGTATCACCATGTTGAATCTGTTCTACCGAAACCGCCAGTTGCTGATCCTGTCGATTGCTTTGATTGTGGTCTGGGGCTTATCCTCCTTTCTCACCTTGCCTCGGTTGGAAGACCCAGAAATTACGCCTCGATTTGCCACGGTGACGACCTTCTGGCCGGGAGCGAGTGCCGAACGGGTAGAGTCTTTAGTCTCAGAACGGATTGAGACAGAGCTACAGGAAATCGAAGAGATTGAGGAGATTGACTCCACCTCCAGTTTGGGGGTGTCCGTGGTGGTGGTTGAACTGAACGATGCCGTCAAGGATGTCGATCCGATCTGGGCGCAGGTGCGCAGCAAGGTGGAAGATACGATTCCAGCCCTACCCCCGGATAGCCTGAAGCCGGAGTTTGACCAGAGCGATTTGAAAGCCTCAGCTTTGATTGTGGCCTTGACCTGGGATTTGGAGGGTGACCCCAACTACACCATTTTGACGCGGGTGGCGGCAGGACTAGAAGACCGACTGCGAGGCATTCCTGGCACCGATAAAGTGGAAGTGTTTGGTGACCCCCAGGAAGAGATTCTGGTGGAGATTAACCAGGCTGAGTTGGCAAATCTGGGGTTAACTCCAGCTGAAGTGGCGCGGCAGTTACAGGCCAGTGATGCCAAGGTTTCAGCAGGCACCTTGCGCGGCGAGGCGGATGAGTTTTTGCTGGAAGTGGATACTCAACTTGAAACCCTAGCCCGAATTAAGACTATTCCGATTCGCTTAGGTGAATCAGGGCAGGTGACCCAACTGCAAGATATTGCCCAGGTCACCAAAGGCATCCGCACACCTCTTGATAGTCTGACTCTGATCAACGGCAAGCCTGGGATTACTCTCTCCGCCACGGTAGAGTCCCAAGAGCGGGTCGATCAATGGGCACAACTGGTCCATCAGCAGCTCCAAGACTTTCAGGCCAGTCTGTCGGACGGTATGAGTGTGGAAGTGATCCAAGATCAGAGTCAGTATGTCCGTCAGCGGCTGAATGGAGTGATTACCAACCTGGTGGTGAGTTCGGTGCTAGTAATTGGCATTTCGGTGGTGATGCTGGGCTGGCGGGCAGCCCTGATTGTGGGAACGGCCTTACCCTTGGTAACTCTAGCGGTGTTTGGTTGGATGCAAGGACTGGGCGTTCCCCTCCATCAGATGTCGATTACGGGACTGATTATTGCCCTGGGATTGCTGATTGATAACGCCATTATTGTTGTGGATGAAGTCCAGCATCGATTGCGGGAGGGGTTACGGGGTGCGATGGCCACAGGCCGGTTAGAAACCATCGCAGTTCAAGAAACCGTCCAACATCTCGGCATTCCGTTGCTGGCCTCTACCCTCACAACGGTGTTTGCCTTTATCCCCATTGCCACGTCTCAAGGTGGCACCGGGGAATTTATCGGTACGATTGGTTTAACCGTGATCTTGGCGCTCTTAAGTTCTTTGGCAGTGTCTCTCACGATTATCGCTTCCCTAACCGCGATTATTGGCGTCGGCCAGTCTCGTTCTACATGGCCTCGCTGGGTGCGCAAAGGGGTTTCTATGCCAATGCTGTCTAGAGGCTTTCGGCGTCTTCTGCGGCTGACCTTAGCCAAGCCAATTCTGGGGATTGCCCTATCGCTGCTACTGCCCGTGGTCGGCTTTAGCCAATTTGCGTCACTGCCGCAGCAGTTTTTCCCCCCTACCAATCGAGATCAGATCCAAATTCAGGTGGAAATGCCCACCTCGTCCACCATTGCTCAAACCACTACGACGGCAAGAGAGCTGCGCGACCGGATGCTGGCCCATTCTGAAGTAGCTGAAGTTCAGTGGTTTATTGGCGAAAGTGCCCCACGCTTTTTCTACAACATCAACAGCATCCGCACCAATGTCCCGGATTTTGCCCAGGGGATTGTCCAGCTTGCCTCCACCAAAAAACTCAGCCAGACCATTCAAACCCTACAGGTTGAACTGGATGCTGCCTTCCCCCAGGCTCAAATTTTGGTCAAACAGCTTGAACAAGGTCCACCTTTTGGTGCACCGATTGAAATTGAAGTCTTTGGTCCCGATATGGAGACTCTGCGGCAGTTGGGCAATGAACTTCGCACCCTCTTGGCCCAGGAGCCAGAGGTGGTGCAAACGCGGGCGATGATTAATGAGGCCCTGCCGAAACTGGCCTTGAATGTGGATGAAACTCAAGCTCGTCGCGTGGGGTTGAGTAATGAAGCCATTGCTCGTCAGCTCAATGCCTATTTGGATGGCAATACGGGCGGATCGCTACTGGAATCGACGGAAGACTTGCCCGTGCGGGTGCGCTTGTCGGATATGGATCGCGCAGATTTATCCTCTGTTACATCTCTAGAGTTACTGGGGAGTCAAGAAGGGCAGACTGCGCAGGTCCCGTTGAGTGCGATCGCACAAGTGAATTTAGTCCCAAATCTCGCTTTCATTACTCGCCGTGACGGTCAACGATTCAACACTGTGGAGGGCTACTTGCAAGCAGGAGCCCTGCCCGATACGGTGCTTAAACAATTCCAGACCCGCCTAGAGCAGAGCGATTTTCAACTTCCACCAGGTTATTTCTTGTCCTATGGTGGCGAGGCCGATGCCCGCGGCAGCGCGGTTGGAAATCTGTTAGCCACCGTCGGCTTGTTGGTGATTTTGATGACCGCTACCCTTGTTCTGTCCTTTAATTCGTTTTTGCTGGCGGGCCTAATTGCCCTGATTGCCCTACTCAGTATTGGTTTGGGAGCCTTCGCCCTATGGGTCTTTCAGTCTATCTTTGGCTTTACCGCTATTTTGGGCATGTTGGGCTTAATTGGTCTAGCGATCAATGACTCAATCGTGGTGTTAGCTGCGCTGCGGGAAAATGAACAAGCTTGCCAGGGATCGCGACGGGCGATTGAGCGAGTGGTGGTATCGTCTGCTCGGCATGTGGTGGCAACAACGTTAACGACAATTGTGGGGTTAGTGCCGCTGATGCTAGATGAGACAGGCTTTTGGCCACCGTTGGCGATTACGGTTGCGGGGGGCTTATTTGGGGCCACGATTCTCGCTTTGTATTTTGTGCCCTGTATTTTTCTGCTCATTCATCGAAAATTCCGTCAACATCAGGCTGAGACAGTAGTGGCAATATCAGCTTAGACTGACATCACAAGCGCATTGGAACACTTTTGTTGAGTTACGCCAAGTTTTCCCCTCTGCGGATCAAGTTAAAAACTTGGCTCAATAGCTGTTTCAGGGAGGTTGCTTGATTCAAGTTGAGGAGGGTAATGTTAGGTAAAAATTACCCTCACTCAGGAGAATGATGCTGACGCTTT
>JANQPU010000431.1 GCA_028285315.1 Acaryochloris sp. IP29b_bin.176 | reverse complement strand
TTCTGAGGTTCTTTTGCGATCATTCTCGGCGATACTATCTTCTCCACGGGCCTGACCCGTAATTATGTTTTGTCATCCCAGAAGAGCGGAATGTGGGGTTATCCATCAGGCCGGGAAGCATGGATGATTTGGGCATTGTCTTAACTCATCTTTACCAGGTTTCCCTGCTGTCAGAATGGTATGGATATTAGCGCCATCCTAGACACCAGGGTTGCGAAAGAACTGTTCAGTTTTGGCATCGGTCGGGTAGAACGTTTCAACGCGAAGTTCATCTGTAGTAATGTCCTGGGGGGTTCCAAAGGTGGAAATAATAGAGAACAGGCTCAATTCCAGGCCATTGATACTCAACTCCAACGGCAAGACAGGCAACAAATTGCTACTGCTGGGCTCACTCTCCTCTCCGGGGGCAGCGAGTTCAATATACTGGGCAAATTGCTCCTGGATTCCCAGATCACCAAACGCCAGGGATTCGCTCCTAAGACGGCGGATGATAGACGGTAAGACCTGATCCCAATTGGCAATATATGGCCTGAGACCCTGTGGATGGACAGTCAGTAAAGCCAGATTGAGTTCTCCAGCAGCTCCCATTTTTCCCTGTAGGACTTGCGGGTCGCCACCAATACTGAGCAATAGGTCTGCCGCTTGATTCGTCTTTTTCACATTCCAGTAGCGATCAATGACAATGGCGGGCAAAGGGTCATGGTGTTGCAACACCCGATTCAGAGCATCTAATACGGGAGCCATAATGGGCTCATCTAATTCCGTTTCACTATAGGCAGCGGCATAGCCTGCCGCTTGCAGTAGAACGTTTCTTTCCCGTAAGGGGATATCCATGGCATCTGAGAGTCGCTCGACCATGTCTCGACTGGGATGACTGCGTCCGGTCTCTAACCAACTAACGTGACGTTGGGAAACGTTGGCCGCCAAGGCCAAATCCAGCTGCGACAGCTTCCTGAATTTCCGCCATTGCCGACAGATGTGCTGAAAGTTGTGGGCGCTGGCGGAAGTCATGAACCTCTCCTTTCTGCCATCTATTCATAACAGAGACCGAGTATAGATTCAATTACCTCACAGGTAATTGCTGCGATTCAAGCTAGGGGTGAGGATGGGTGCAAATCTCACGCAAGGAGTTTGTGATGATCAATAAGCGGTGGATGGCTCTCATCATTCTGATTCCCTTTACTCTCCTGTCTGGATATGCCATTGCCCAGGTGGGCTATCTGGGCATTTTAGATTACAACCGCTACAGTCCGGCTGGCTGGCAGGTCTTTACTGATTTGGTGATCGCTCTAGTGCTGGTATTGAGCTGGCTGGTTCCAGAGGCGAGAAAAAATAATCGGAATCCTTGGCCTTGGGTGCTGATAACGGTGTTGATGGGCTCGTTCGGCCCTCTACTGTATTTGGTCACTGAAAAGGCGACATCCAATCAAGAATAATAGCGAGTGATGCATACCTAAGCTGTCTAAATCGTGGTGTATCCGGTAGCGCTTCAAAACCTCTAGATAGATAGTGGCTGAAGATTTTGTTTTGACCATGCTATGGTTTCTTTTGCTGTGAGCATTCTGAGGATGACTTGTTTTGCGTTACATTCCATTAATACGCATGGAATCGTGCCCTTTTCAGCTTTCAACTCACACCTATAACCTAGGGACCAATCGGACATGACAACCTTGATTTCAAGGTTCTTTGTAGCTTGAAAAATCTCGTCAATATCAATCTTACTTGATTGGAGGGACTCAATTTTTCCGAAGAGATACCACATGTCTGATTCTGTGTTCTCGAACTGTGCCAAAGGCACACCATTGGAGGCAAGGATGTAGATCTCAGCCATAGGGATCATAAATTTTTTGGCTCAATAGCTGTTTCAGGGAGGTTGTTCCATTCAAGTTGAAGAGGGTAATGTTAGGTAAAAATTTTCCTCCACTAGAATGATGCTAACGCTTT
>JANQPU010000407.1 GCA_028285315.1 Acaryochloris sp. IP29b_bin.176 | reverse complement strand
AATAGTGAATGCCAGTGGCCGCGAAAGTATTGCCAAATGCCTTTATCAGTGTCGATACCACGATATTCACCCACCAGTTCCATCGTCAGCACTTCAGCTTCTGAATTGCTTTATCTCAGAAGCTTATGATGCTGGGGCCTCCTTATCTTCACGGCCTCTCAATTAAGTCGCACATCGCCTAACGTTGAACCTCCTCTGAAATGGTGTCTCTTAGGGGGAAGACGAATGCTTAGAGGGGCAAAATATAGGGATTAAACTCCTATATCGTCACTAGTTCAGGGATTTTTCCACAAACACGCTGTAGGCATCTGCTTCGTACTGACCGAAGGGACCCCGTTGCTGATAACCCAATTTGGCAAACAGGCCCAGCGCTTCAGGCTGTGACACTCCAGTTTCCAGTCGCAGGTAGGGTAAATTTAGTGCCATAGCCCGTGTCTCCAGAGCCTGGAGAAGCTGTTGCCCCAACTGCATTCCTCGAAATTCAGGCAGCACAAAGAAGCGTTTGATTTCCCCATAATCTCCATGATTCACCAGTGCGCCACAGCCCACTATTTGTTTGCCCATCTGGACCGTTAGGAACTGGACGTGGGGTTGTCTGAGGGCTTCCACGGACATCAGATGATTGCTTTCCGGTGGGTAGATGCTGTTTAGATAGGCATCTAGTTGTTGAATCAGACGGATGGCCCCTGGAGTCGTCGGATCACTTGGCTGAATAGAGACAGACTGCACTGTTACGCTTTGGGTAAACCAATCACACCTTGGGCAATTCGGTCCCCGGCGTTGCCGGTAGGTTGACCCCCATCATCTGCTTCTGCATGGATAATCATGCCACGTCCCAGAATAGGATTTTTAGTGTCGTTAATAGTGACGTTATCGACGGTAATTTTCTTCATCACTTCTCCGCGACTATCTGCTTTGAGGTTGCCTAAGTCCCCTGCATGGCGTTCAGGATTATTGGGCAGTCCGTGGAGCATCCCTTCCGGGTTGTAATGGCCGCCCATGGCTGTGCCATCCAGACTAGATACATCCCCAAATTCATGGATATGCCAAGCATGGACGGAGTTGGGCTGTAACCCTTGGAGATTAGCGGAAATGGTAATTTTATTCTCTATTTGTTGAAACTTGACCGATCCGGTTACCTGATTTCCCTCTGTTGGGTTGAGAATCGCGAGTGCTACTGTTAAGGGCTCAATTGCGTCTACAACTTTAGCTTGAGGGGTAGGACTAGGAGCCGTGCTTGTGGGGGTTGGGGTGGAGCAACTAGCAAAAAAGACGAGTGCGATCGCAGCACAAAACAGCAGGATTAATTTCTTAGGTAACATAGCGAACATTGAGCGGACTTTTTTACAATCTCACTCCCGTTCCAAAATCACAACCCTTCTGATCACAGACGTAATCCCTATGTGCACTATCGCTTCCAGAGATTTCTCTTAATTTCCTTTACTGCTGGGGATTTTGAGGGCGAGCCACAATAATGCCGATAGATTGATCCACGTTGGCAACGTAGGTGGCTAAATCTGGGGCAATACGTACGCTCCCGCCTGGAGACGCATGAATCAGTCCCTTGGCTTGGTTTGGCATTTGATAGACCAGTCCAGCATGAGTCACGTCTAATCCCGGAATGGCCGTTGCCACGACAACAATATCCCCTGGCTGTAGCGATATTTCAATCCCTCTGATTTGACCTTGGGGAATATAGTACAAAGGCAAGGACTGCAACCGGATTTCCATGGCTTGAATGCATTGCCAGTTGGCCTGATTGCTCTTTAACTGCGGGTAGCTCTGGCGATGTTGACTCATAAAGTTAAGCTGTTTCTGTAAGGGAATCCCTCCCAAGGATGGCGTAATATTCTCGACTAATCCGCGACGCTGATTATCGGCAATCCATTCTGAGAAATAATGGAGGCGACTGCAATAGCCTTGCAGTTGCCCTTGGCGATAGCGCTGGGTCTGGACAGCCTCGCTAAATACTTGAGAAGACGGGTTCTCTACGGTTAATGTGCGGGCAATGGCGAGGACGGTTTCTACGAACAAGACGCAGTCGAACTGACTGAGCGAGAGGACTAATTCTTCTTGGGGATTTTGATCGAGCAATCCACCTTTGTAGGCAGCCCCTTCGAATTTGGCAGCAAGGGTTTGGAGGAGTTGCGGCCAAGATTGCTGCTGGAGCTGGGGGGCTTGCTGTAGGAGCTGAGTCAATTGGTGTTTGTCGGCTGGGGGAAACTGGACGGTTGTGGTTCGAGTTTGGGAGGCGGGTTGCGATCGCACAGAAGCCATCGGCAGATCAAAGCCAAGGGTGACCAGCCCCATCAGCAAGAGTTGACCCAGTCTTAAAGTTGTCCGCTTCATTTCCAGTTGTGGCAACTCATAATACCTAAACCCCAATGACAGGTATCACTGCAAAACAGTGCCCATCAATTTTAATTGGAGTCTTATCTATCGACCACTCTTCAGGTCCGACCAAATTATTCCTTGGGGTAATAGTGTGATGTCCTGTTGTTGGTCTTCATCCTCTCAATAGCAGGAATGATCACGGTAGCTTGGTTGCTGGTAACAAGTCCGAATTTTACAACCTGTAAAACAGTGGAAGCACTAACAGTTGGCAAGCCGATGAAGGTTGCCCGATGTGCCGCAGCACGTAAGTTGCTCCATATTGCTGGGGCTGTAGTGAAGAAGGGGCAGCCCTTCGATCCCAATTATGGAAGTTAGCAACAAACTATTTGACAAGCAACTACCGTATCTTCACTACCTTTACCTTTTGTTGATTACTTAAGTTGGCTCGGCAGTCAATACAGTAGATTATCTATACCAGAAACTCGAAATCATTTGTAGTAGAGCTATTTCAGCCAAGAGGTACTAGATTAAGGTTGTCCTACAACATATTTTCAAGATGATTGCGAGATTGCACCTAATGCTATCAAGGCTTCTTCCTCAGCAGCAGTGAGACCTCTCACATCCGTAATATCCATGCCTTCATAGGGAAGATCGGCCCTCAGGGTCTGCACACAGATGCCTGTGTGGATGTCCCACAGCTTAATCCGCTCATCCCAGCTACTGCTAGCTAGAATGTCACCATGGGGATGAAAACTGAGAGAGTATATCAATTCGGTGTGGCCAGTTAAGGTTTTTAGACATTGGCCTGTGTGGATATCCCAAAGCTTAATGGTATGGTCTAAAGAGCCACTGGCAACGACTGGCTTTTGGGGACAAAAGGCCACAGGGATAATGGCATCGGTATGTCCTGTCAGGGTTCGCAGGCATTCACCAGTCTCGACATCCCAAATTTTAATGGTTTGGTCAATCCCCCCACTAGCAAGTAAGTGACTATCGGAATTAAAGGCAACACCTAATACCGCATTGAGATGCCCTTCAAAAGTCCTTAACAGTTGACCTGTTCCAGCATCCCAGAGTTTTAGGGTTTGGTCATGGCTGGCGCTGGCAAGATAACGACCATCAGGACTAAAGGCAATCGTAATGACCCAATTTCTGTGTCCCTCTAATACTTTTTGGCCTTGCCCAGTCTTGATGTCCCACAACCACACTTGGCCATCTTCGCCACTACTAGCAATAGTCCGTCCATTTGGATTAAAGGCAACTGTCCAAATTTGCTTGGGATGTCCTACTAAGACTTTGAGGCACTGCAGGGTCTTCGTATCCCAGAGCCTGATGATTTTGTCTTCACCACCACTGACCAGCTTACGACCATCAGGACTAAAAGCCACAGATTCGATGCGACTACCACAACTTTCTGATGTTTGCAGGCATTCGCCAGTGTCAACGTCCCAAAACCGGATCACAGCCTCATCACCGCTACTAGCTATGATTTGACCATCTGGACTAAACGCTACCGGAAAGATTTTGCGCGAATATCCTTGTAGCGTTTTCAGGCATTGTCCTATCCGTGTATCCCAAAGCCTCAGGGTTTGGTCATCGCTGCCACTGGCTAGGATTTGACCATCTGGGCTGACAGCAATAGACCAAATGCGACTGGTGTGACCCATCAGGGTCTTGAGGCACTCACCCGTAGATGCATCCCATAACCGGATAGTTTGATCTTCACTAGCAGAGGCGAGCAGCAAGCTGTTCGAGGTGATGTTGGAGTCTAGGTTGAGTACATAGGCTACACACCAGACCCAGTTGGTATGTCCAATTAAGGTTCTTAAACACTCACCAGTTTGGGTATCCCAAAGCTTAGCAGTCTGATCATGGCTGCCGCTAGCCAATGTTCGACCATCAGGGCTGAAGGCTACGGACTGCACCCAATTCCGATGCCCTGTCAAAATTTTCGAGCATTGACCCGTGCTGACATTCCATAGCCGTACTGTCTGATCCTCGCTGCCGCTAGCAATCAGACTACCGTCAGGACTGAAGGCTACTGACCAAGTTTGTTCAGTATGTCCTTCCAGAGCTTGCCAATACTGGCCTGTAGCTATATGCCACAGATGAATCGAACCATCTTCTCCGCTACTAGCCAGTGTACAACCGTCGGGACTAACAGCAAGAGAAGCTACTCGACTGACGGGACCCGACAAAGTTTTGAGGCAGGCCCCTGTTCTCACGTCCCAGAACCGGATAGTTTGATCATCACTGCCACTGATCAGGGTTTGACTGTCAGGCGTAAAAATAACGGACCGCACCCAATCTGGATGTCCCCCACAGGTCAACAGCAGGTGATCATCTTTTACTCGCCAGAGGCGTACCTGATTATTCGCATCTCCAGTGGCAATCAAGCGACCATCGGGGCTAAAGGCGACAGTTAGGATATTGCCAAAGGCTTGCAAAAAAACAGACTTCGCAAAAGTAACCTGGGCAAAATTAACCCGATGTAAATTTGTACTCTGGAGGTAGGCATGCCAAATTAGTAGCTGGGAAAAGTCATATCCAGTCAGATCGATCTGCAAGTAAATACAAAGATTAATTAGATTGCCAGCTCCATAGCCAGAGAGCCTCAGGTCGAATTCTCGTAGAGTGATCAGGAGGCTTTGCAGGTGCGATACCAGTAAGGGACCTACAGTTTCCACCAATTGCCCTGCGATTTCTCCTAAGATCAGCCTTTCCTGGGTTTCACGGATATAGTCCTTGACGGTTGTTTTTATGAGGGCATGGTGGAGAAACAAGGATAATTGACCGCTGTGCAATTCAGCAGTAATTTGCTCAATTAGGCGTTCGGTGACATATTCCATCACCACTGGCTGCTGAGTATAGCTTCCCGATCGCGTTTCAATGAGCGATCGCCAGTTTAAGGATTCCAACGCTTCTAGTAAGCGACCTTTAGACACCGGGGGCATAATATCGGCGTGCAATTCTGCCAGACTGGTCCACTCTCGGTTAATGGTTAACCAATACATAATGCTGGCTTCTAGCGGATTTAAGCGCTCAAACTGTTGATCCAACAACCGACGAATGCCATTAAAAATCACTGTATCCTGGGCCAAAAAATCGCTAATGTTCCCCTCAAATACGTCTTGAATAGACGTCGCCACAATTTTCAGCGCTAAAGGACTATTGTCATAGCGATCGCCCAATGCTTTTTTCTGTATCTCTGAGCCAACTAAACCTTTGGCCTTGAGAATGCCTTGGGCGGCCTGTTCTGAACCACTGAGCTGGAGCGATCGCACCTGTAAATCTGCTCCTTCAAACATCGCAACCACCGCAGGTTTCTCCCGACTGGTGAGAATGACACAGCTTTGATGCGTCGATTCACTTACCAACCGTAGGAGTTCACCATAGTTCTCATACCCCTTACGAAATTGCCCAGCTCGTTCTCCTCCCTGCAAAATTGTTTCCAAGTTATCTAAAATCACCAGACAACGAGACGATTGCAGCTGATGCATAAAGAGCCGGAGATCAGCTTGAGCCGCCTGATGCTGGGAAAGAAACGGCACCACATCGGCTAGGAGCGTGGTCAATGGTGGAGCATTCCGGAGCGATCGCCAGATGACAAACTCAAATTCATTATGCCCCTGCATGCCAGAGGCAATCATGATCTGATGGGTCGCCTTCACCGATAGGGCAGTTTTACCAATTCCCCCCATGCCTAGAAGAACAACGAGATGGCAACGATCCCTGGTAATCCAATGGGTCAACGTTCCCAGTTCCTCTGATCGTCCGTAGAAATTTGATACATCCACACCTTCTCCCCAGTCAGTATGGGGAGCAGCAGCTCCAGGAACTAGGCGATCGTCTTGATTTATAGAGATCTCATCCCCAACATCCCTTATCTCATCCGTTGCCACCTGGTCAATCAACGACTGGTGCCAATAATGCTCTAAGGTAGATTGAAAGTTCGTTTTACTGACGGTTTCTCCTAATGCCTGTCCCAAACGTTTCCAGAGCTTGGGGCCGACATCATACTTGAGGTAGCTGGTCGCGTAGCCAGAAATTTCTGCAATTTGCTCGTAGGTTTGCCGTTGCAGGGAGCCGAGCAATATGGATGCTTCCACTGTACTCAGGCGCTTACCGCTGTGGGCAAACAGAGCCGCGTTAGCCGTCTGCAATACCCGTTCAATGTCCATTTGTAATCGCCACATTGATTCGGTATCACCTGATTTTATCGCAACTCACCTTAACTTTTAGATGTACTTGCAACATTGTCCCAAATCAAGCAAAAACAATGGATATCGCTGATCAAAATTGTTCGAAACCCAATGAAAAGTTGAGGTCGATCTCAACCTGAGATTGATTCATACCTTAACTTGCCCGCTCAAAAGTCCTCAACTCTCCTGTAACGACAGAGCTAAGGAATCCGCTTATCTTGAGATCAATAAAGGAGAGGAGCATTATGGCTAAGCGACAGGGACACAATTGTATTAGTTTGCTATCTGCATTGGATTTCACCTCAGCTCATTTCCAAGCTGGACTTATGCCTGAGGTGAGTGATTCTTTCCTCAGCTATAGAACCACAAGCAAACCCTAACTTCATCAGCCCAAATTTTAAGCTTTGTTTGCGCAGAGTTGGCAAGCGCTTGTTCATAGCTTTCCTCTAATCTGAACCAAAGAATTGGTAGGGACGAGATCACCAAAGCACCCTGTAGTGGAGTGTTGACGATCTGATCGTGACTCAGTCTACTTAAAGGACTTCTGAAGATGAGGTACGGATGTCGATTAAGCCATTTTAATAACACCGATATGGCCGACCTCTTAGATGCTGATCAGTTGATTCCTCAATGGGATTAGATGCTGTTTACCAACAATTGCTCATTCATTAGATCAGATTATGACGCTCAACTCATCCCATTTTGCAACTCTCTTGATACCCAGTCAGAGTAACCCCTTTTCCTGTTGGGGTAGCACTGTTACCCGCCAATTGAAGGGTAAGGAGCAGCATGGAAGGATCTATGGGCTCCTCGGCACAGTAGGGAGTGGAGCGCCATCGCTGAATATTCACCCCTGGAATATGAGATTTTACACTTCGGCAGCTCAGGTCGAAAATCAACGGGTGCAGCTAACGTCGAACGATATCATGCATCTGCCTGCGGGAGTAATTCACAGGGACTTAGTGAAATCACCTCAAGCAAAATTGCCGATTTGGGTTGCCAATGCACCGGATAAAGCAGTACGGGAGCAAATACTTTCCTCAGGAGACAAAAGAGCAATTGCATCCCGTCCAACCCGTCTCTTGACGTCACTCAAGCGACAACAGGGAACAGATGTCCGTCAATGCAAAGTCCTACACAACTTTAAACTAATCAGAAGGCTCCCACTCATTGAGATCGCCGTGATCTTCGCCTTCAACCTTGCTACGTTTGTGCTGATAAAACAAGCTGGCAATCTCTACACCGACCTTGATTCGCAACGAGAGGTTCTTTTAATTGGACAGAGTCGTGGATCAGGGGGAGGATCTGCTGTTCCCATCAACATCGGATTCCACTTACTTGCGAATGGGACTGGCGTGCAGACTCCCAGTTCAAGTACCTCTCGTAATTCTCTGCAAGTCGATTCTCAAAGCCCTCATTATGTACGGAGACAAGCTAAATCCAGTTACTCAGGAGCGATCGCTGATGTTACGAGAGGGGATAGTGGTTGCCCTGAAATCCCTTCATCCAACGATCACCTGAAAGGATGTCTTGGATGCAGGCTGGATCATGGAGGAAAGCAAGCGAAAGCCGGTAGCAGAGAAGGGGCAATCTGTCAGGGCACAAGAGAAAAAATATGATTCAAGAAGAATTCTACTCTATCCCCCTCTTTGTGAGAATGTCAGTGAGCGATGTTGCTGCAGCGGCTCAGTGGTATACAGAAGCGTTAGGGTTTCGATCAGTCTATTCATTGCCCGCTATCGACGGCACCCAACTGATGAATCATATTCGTTTAGGACAATATCAGGATTTGATGTTGGTGTCTCAGTCCTCTGACTCCCCAATCAGCCACTGTAGCGGACTAGTCATAAATTTCTCTTACAGTCGTGATTTACAGGCTTTAGCTGATCAGGCAGGTGCTACTGGAGCCGCGGTGACAGGTCCGATACCAACCACTTACAATGCCTATGAGGTCACAGTGATTGATCCTCACGGATATCAGTTAATCTTCTCGCAAATCCTTGATAGAGATTGATCATTATCCAAATAAATGCAAAAGCTAGAATAAGCGAACAACAAAAATGGTCTGAACTTGTTGTTGCTGAGGGAATTACTTGGGGTTAGTAGGCGGGCAGTTTATACCAATTTGTGCCTAGGGGTGTTATTTAGATAGGCTGAGCCTATGTTTATTTCACCCCCCTATGAGTCGAGTCAGTAGAGTGAAACCCCATCTCA
>JANQPU010000404.1 GCA_028285315.1 Acaryochloris sp. IP29b_bin.176 | reverse complement strand
AAAGCTAAGAACATCGGGAGCTGGATGCACGGAAAACGGGCACGTCCAGATCTAAATGGGAGGGGCGAGGCGTCATAGCCTCCCTCGACCCAACCCTTCACCACCCTTTGGGAGGGCAACCTTAGCCCTCTCTATGAAATCTATCTGTCCAAAGACTGTGGAGAATAAAGTTACGAAACAGGTTTGCGTTGACATGGCGGAGAACTATAAAGAGCCAGGGGTGTTCCTAGAATTTACAGATATTTCAAGCCACACTTGCTTTCAGCATCTGACCATAGACGGATTGGGGATTGGCTAGCATTGACAGCCGATCGCCATATTCCAGCACTTTACCCTCTTTGAATACCAAAAATTGAGCGGTTCGTTCCAGCGTCTGTAATCATGGACAATGATAATGCTCGTCTGTCCCTGAAGTAATCGATCAGTTGCTTTTTCCACCGATTACTTTAGTGTGTGGGTTCAAGCAAGAGGAGGCTTCATTCAGAATCACTAAATGAAAAATTCAGCATGTTGTAATCTCTAGGAGTTCAGGGTAGTACTTTGATTGCAAGAGAAAACCCCAAAGCCTCTGTACCGCAGTAGCTAAAACTCTTTTCTCTTAAGTGAAAGTGTTACCCTGATTTGAACCGACTCCAACATCTTTTAGGATGAAGCTGTGATTTTCCAACCACGAGATCGTACTCTGATGTCCCACAATCGCTGGTAGAGTCCCCCTTGTTTGATCAAGTTCTGATGTTGACCTTGCTCCACAAGCTGCCCCTGATCCAGCACCAAAATTTGGTCTGCGGCTGCAATAGTGGTGAGTCGATGGGCAATGACAATCAATGTCTTCTCCGCGCTCAGTGCTTGAATTGCCTGCTGAATTAGTCGTTCATTTTCAGGATCAATCGATGCCGTAGCTTCATCTAGCAGCACGATAGGAGCATCTTTAAGCATGGCACGGGCAATGGAGATCCGCTGCTTTTCACCCCCAGAAAGAGTTGCCCCCCCTTCCCCCACAATCGTCTGATAAGCGTCTGGCAGTTGCGTAATAAAACCATGACACCGGGCCGCCTGCGCTGCAGCTATCACCTGGGCCTCTGTTGCGTTGGGATTGCCAAACCGGATATTTTCAAGAATGGTGTCATTGAACAAGTAAACGTCCTGAAACACCATCGTCATCTGGGATAATAGGGTATTGGTTGGGATCTGTCGGACATCTACACCGCCTAATGAGATCGATCCTGAATCCGCATCCCAAAAACGAGCTATCAAGTTGGTAATGGTGGTCTTGCCAGATCCACTCGGGCCAACTAGAGCGGTCATAGACCGAGGGGGAATGGTAAAACTCACACGATTGAGAACAGTCTCGTTGCCATAACTGAAGCTGACATTGTGGAAAGCAATACTTGTATCAGCAGGCCATTGTGGTGTAGTGGCCGGGGGCAACAACGGTGTTTGCAGAAACTCATTCAGGTTACGAACACAATTTTGCATGATGTGGTAGAACTCCATCATTTCTGCCATCGCCATCATCGGGGTATAAAACGCTAGACCCAAGATCATGAACAACAGAAAGTGATCACCACTGAGACTGCCATTCTCAAACAGAGCTGCCCCAACGACTAGCAGCAAGGCAAACCCCAGCTCTAGCACCGACAGAAAGACTATCATTGCTGGAGTAATCTGAGTCGCTGTCCGCAAACTAGCCCTGCGATACTGGTTGAGTCCAGCCCGAAACTGCTGGAGACGATCACCGGACAGGTTAAAAGCACGAATGACAGCAATCCCCTGGATATACTCCACCATCCGAGCATTAGCTTGAACCCTTGCTGCTGACTGTAACCGCCACACCCGTGCAAAAACCTGCTCACCGTAACGCAATGCTAGAACGGCAAACGGCACACTGGCAGCTAGTACAAGCGCCAGTCGCCAGTCAAGCATCAGCATGACAATAAAAATTAGCACGGGGGTCACCACGGCACTAATCAGACTCTCTAACACATGGTGGGGCTCTAGATACATGATGTTGGTGGTGAACAGCGCATCAATCGTACCCGTATCGCGCTGAGTAAAAAAGCTCAAGGGCAGTCGCCGTAGATAGTCCGCTAAAAACAGCCGCAGTCGGGTCTGGACTGCGATGGTCAGGGCATAGGCTTGAGTGTTTGCTTTGTAGCCAAACCCGATCTGTGCCAGACATAGGCCAACAATAGCCGCGACATACTTCAGTAGGGGACCACCAGTAGTCTCTGAGCTTGAAGCCTGAAACAGAGATACCAACACTAAATAGACAACATAGCTCGTAGTTCCAATGGCCACGCCCTCTGCTATCCGCCAGCGAACTGTTCGCCAAAAATAATGATCGGCCCGAGGCGGCACCAGCTTCCGCATCATGGTCCATACTGAATCTGTTTCCTTTAATCTGCGGTAGGGATTCTCTAAAGGCTCATCTCCATCAGAAACCTCTACCACAATGGACGGGGAATCTCCCTCATCTTCGCTATCTCCATCTATCTCATCTATTTCCCCAAGCTGCCAGCGCTGTGCCGTCACATGGGCTTGCCACTGTTCTTGGTAAAGTTCACAGGTTGCCAACAGCAGCTCGTGAGTTCCCTGAGCCACAATCTGCCCCTGGTCAATCACCAGGATCTGGTCGGCTTCCGTAATGGTTGAAAGGCGATGGGCCACCACTACTAGGGTTTTATCCTCCTCTGCCAGCAATCCAGCCAGGGCGGCCTGTACTAGCGCTTCATTTTCAGGATCAACATAGGCTGTCGCTTCATCCAGGATGATAATGGGTGCATCTTTAAGAATGGCACGGGCTATGGACAGCCGCTGCCGTTGACCGCCACTGAGGCTGACACCGTTTTCCCCTACGGACGTCTCGTATCCTTGAGGCAGGGCCTCAATAAACTCATGGCAGCGAGCGGCTTTAGACGCTTTGATAATCTCCTCTCGGGTCGCTGTCGGTTTGCCAATGTGGATATTCTCTAGAACGGTGTCGTTGAATAGCAACACATCCTGAAACACAAAAGACACCCGATCCATCAGATTTTCAACTGCGATTTCTTTGACCGTCACACCCCCGATGCAAATTTCTCCAGAATCCACATCCCAGAATCGGGGAATCAACTTTGCCAAGGTGCTTTTACCCGCTCCCGAGGGTCCCACTAGAGCGGTCACGCTTCCAGCGGGGACGGTAAAGCTGACGTGCTTGAGAACCGGGGTGTCGCCATAGCTAAAGGAGACATCTCGAAACGCGATCTCATTACCGTCTGGTTCCTGGGGATGGACTGGATCGGCAAGGGCTGGCTGACTGAACACCGCTGCAATACGCTGAGACGCCGAATTGACTTGATAGAAACCCGTTAAGCCATGGAATAGCACTGCCATAATGGGTCGATTAAACCCAATGCCCATCACCACAAACAGCACAAATGTGGGCAGGGTGAGAGAGCCCAATGAATACAGCACGATCCCAGTAGGGACGATGGTCACGGCTGCTGAGCGCATCAACGTTAGCATAACTGCCATCGGCATCGAAGATAGGCGAGTTGTGCGGACATAAACCTGACGCATTTCCTCGACTACATCCTGGAGCTGGGTGAAGGAGGCATCGGTACGGGCAAAGGCTTTAATCACCTTCATGCCGTTGATGTACTGGATGACAACGCCATTCATCTTGGTCAGCAAGGCATTGTAAGCGTTCATGTCAAAGCGTGACATGATAACTCCAAATAAGGTTAGGGCAATCACGGCACTAGCTAACGTTGCTAAGGTCATGCGCCAGTCCACTAGAAATAGCAAAATCCCCACCAGCAGCGGCACGGTCAGCCCGGCTACTACATCAGGAATAATATGGGCTAGTCCCTGCTCCATCTGCTCTACATCTTCATGGATAATCTTTTTGACCTCGCCTGTGGTGCGATTCGTGAAATAGCCTAGGGGCA